>CAMFDH010000095.1 GCA_945949035.1 uncultured Actinomyces sp. | reverse complement strand
AGGACCGCCTTAGATTCGCGAGAAGTAGTAGGAGCCCCAGAGTCCACTGACCTTAACGCCCGTTTCAGGGGTGGAGGCGTGGACTACCATTCCATTGCCAATGTAGATGGCAATGTGGCTGTCTCCCCAGACCACAAGGTCTCCGGGCATGGCTTCTGCAGCTGAAATAACGGTGCCTGCACGACCCTGGTCGCCAGAGATACGGGGCAGGCTGATGCCGTGCTGCGCAAAGACGTAGAGAACGAAGCCCGAGCAGTCGAATCCGGCAGGTGAGCTACCGCCGTAGACGTAGGGGTAACCCACGTACTGCATAGCGGTCTCAACAATTGAGCCTGCGGCCTGCGGAGGAGCGGCCGTGTAGGTCGGCTCTTCGTAGACGCGGTCGTAGTCACGATCAGCTACTGCGGTTTCCTGAACGACCTCAACAACCTCTTCAACGACCTCTTCTACAACGGGTTCAGCAGCGGTTGCCGCCACCTCATCACCCGGTTCCCACTGCACGTCCAGGGACACGAGGGTTGCTGAGTCGGTTGCTTCAAGGTTGGAGACAAAGTCATCCGAAGGCTTGGTGGGAACAGTCGTCGCGACTGGACCAGCGAACGCGGAACCCGCGATGGTGGCAGTCAATGCAACGCCGGTAGCAGATGCAACCGCTACGCTCTTCTTCGTAAAGCCGCTCGATACGAAAGTATCGGTAACAGCAGATAGCGGTGTGCTGGTCTTTTTAGCACTGCGGTGACGCGGTGCAAATTTCGTCGCTGTCAATCAAAATCTCCCGTGTGAGCCTGCGAGGTTAGCTGTCGGATTAGAAACGGAACGTCCTGTCCTCCGAAGAGGACTTCACCCCAAGATCTTGCGATCAGTTGTGGGTCCCCCACTCTGCGTCTTTATTTTCTAGTCATCAAAACGACGCAGATTCGGCTGCTTTGATGACGGATCATCGGAGGAATCCGACTCACCTTCTAGAACCCTAGGGGAGCGGTTCCCGTTTGTCACGTAATGGTCACGAAACTTTTCTCACAGACCCGCTGAGTCAGCAACTACAAAGAAATGAGGGACGAAAGTCCGGGTCAAGGCAATTGCATGCTGGCCTGCGGACATTCCCTCAGAAGCCATTTCCACTACATCATCTGCCGTCGAGATGATGCCCACACTTCCTGCACGGTCTTCCAAAATCACACGACGTCCCGGACGAACTTCAGCCTGTGCCAGTTGCTTGAGTAGTCCCGCCTCAGCCTGGATTGGCTCACCAATCCTCGAAACGGTCACCTCGACAGGGCCGTTGTGTCGGGCCAGCACGGCCTCCGCGGACTCCTCACCACGGACACTGCGCCCGAGGCCGGGAACCGGGTTTCCGTAGGGGTCTGAGGTGGGATCCCCGAGAAGGCGCGTCAGTTGGTCCTCAACCTTGGCTGACATGACATGCTCCCAGCGGCAGGCCTCTTCGTGGGCATCAACCCAGTCCATGCCGATGACGTCGACCAGGAGCCTTTCAGCCAGGCGGTGCTTCCGCATCACATCCCGAGCTTGCGCGCGTCCAGTCGGAGTTAGGTCAAGATGCCGGTCCTCACGGACAGTCACCAGTCCATCGCGCTCCATACGCGCCACCGTCTGCGACACGGTGGGCCCCGAGTGCCCGAGTCGTTCAACGATACGCGCCCTCAACGGGACAATTCCGTCCTCCTCAAGCTCAAAGATCGTCTTGAGGTACATCTCTGTTGTGTCAATTAGGTCAGCAGACACTGGTCCCCCTCACAAGTTCCACACACTGTTGCCCACGATACCGCCCGTCCGCGTCCCGGCGCCCCGTGAATGACGAGGTGAAACTAACTAGCCTTGGGTTCATGAACTACACGGCGCTTCCCCCAGCACACCTTCTTCCCGGCGATGGGCGGTTTGGTTCGGGACCTTCGCGGATCCGTGCCGAGCAGATGAAGGTACTTTCCGAGGCCAGCGAAATGGGCACGTCCCACCGGCAAGCACCGGTAAAAGCTCGCGTTCGCTCGATTAAAGAGGGACTCCGGGAGCTCTTTTCAATACCCGAAGGTTATGAAATTGCCTTCGGGATGGGTGGGGCAACGGCATTCTGGGCGGTAGCCACGACCTCCCTCATCGAACATTCGGCTCACGCCGCCGTTTGCGGTGAGTTTGGGGCAAAGTTCGCCGCTGACATTGCTGCAGCTCCGTGGGCTTCAGTTCAGGTCACGGAAGTCCCCGCCGGACAGTTGGCACTCATTCCCGGGGATGCTCCCGCTGCCGACACCTACGTCTATGCCCAGAATGAGACTTCAACGGGAGTCGTCTCCCCCCTCTACCGTGCCGGCTCCTCACCGGCCCTCACCCTCGTTGATGCGACTTCGATCGCCGGCGCAACCGAGGTCACCTGGGATGAGGTCGACGCCTACTACTTCTCTCCCCAAAAAGCCTTCGGATCCGAGGGCGGTCTGTGGGTCTCTGTACTCTCACCCGCCGCTGTGGATCGAGCCGAGCGGTTGGCCGGGTCAAATGACCGCTACATGCCGTCGTTCCTCAACCTTGCGGAGGCGCTCAAGCAGTCTCGCCTAGACCAGACCCTGAACACGCCAGCCATCGCCACCCTCGTCCTCTTTGATGAGCAGGTGAAGTGGATGCTGCAAAGTGGTGGAATCGAGGCCATGCAAGCCCGTGCTCGCGCCGGGTCAACCCTGATCCAAGACTGGGCCACCGAGCGCCCGTTTGCATCACTGTTCGTCGAGAATCCCCCGTGGCGTTCCCCGGTCACCACGACGGTCGACTTCGCCCCCGAAATTGACGCGGACGCCCTCGCCAAGACCCTTCGCCAGGTGGGCATTGTGGATATCGAAGGCTACCGCAAGCTGGGGCGCAATCAGCTGCGATTCGCCTCGTTCCCCTCGATTCCCACCCAGGATATTCAGTCGCTGCTGAACTGCCTGGACTGGATGATTGAGGGCGAGCTCCGCTAGTCCTTCAGCTCTTCGGCCTCGGTCTCAGCCTCAACCTGCTCGGCCAGTGCCCCGGCCTCCGCGGGTGAGAGTTGAACGGGAAGCGGACCTGGAACCACCAGGCGGGGAGCGAAGCGGCGCCCCTCCCAGGAGAGGCGGATCTTCCACACAAAGAATCCCCACAGAGCTGCGATCAAAGCCGTCAGAATCGAGGCGACGGCGCCGATGCCCATTGCCCAGCGGGCTCCCCACTGCTCACCAATCCAACCGACCAGCGGTGCCCCGATGGGGGTGGTACCGAGGAAGATCATCGAGTAGATCGCCATGACACGGCCACGGAACTGGGGTTCCGTAGAGATCTGCACCGCGGCATTAGCCGAGGAGATGAGTGTCATGGAGAGGACACCCGTCGGGATGGCAAGTATCAGGAACGCGATGTAGGTGGGAGCCAAAGCCAAGAGGCCGAGGAAAGTACCGAACAGCAGTCCCGCCCCGACAATCAGGCGGAGGCGCGGGTTGTTGTGGCGCGCCACAACCAACGAACCGGAAACTGCACCGATCGCCAAGAAGCTACTCATCAACCCGTAACCGCCGGCGGGAAGTCCATAGACCTCGGTCGCCATCAGTGCTGAAGTGATCTGGAAGTTGAGGCCGAGGCAGGAGATCGTGCCCATCATGAAGAGGATGAGGATGATGTCCTTGCGACCCCGAATGTAATCAAAACCAGCCTTGAGCTGCCCCTTCTCGCGCTCCACCTTCGGAGGCGTCGAAAGCTCGCTCGGCCTCATCAATGCCAGCGTCAGGACTGGAACAAGGAAGAGGGCGGCGTTGACGATGAAGACCCAACCGGGTCCAACAGCGTCGATTACGAGGCCGGAAACTGCGGGGCCGATCAGTCGGGCCGAGTTGAACGCAGTTGAGTTCAGTGCGACCGCGTTTGGCAGCATCTGCACGGGAACGAGTTCAGAGACAAACGCCTGGCGAACGGGGTTGTCGAATGCGCCCGCGGTCCCACCGAGGAACGCAATTAAGTAGACCATCCACAGTTCTGCGGTCCCGGTCAGAACCAGGATGCCGAGGATCAGGCCACAGAGCGCAACGAGGGACTGGGTGATCTGAAGGAGGTGGCGCCGATCCATTCGGTCAGCTACCACCCCAGCCCAGGCCGAGAAAAGGAGAATGGGGGCAAACTGCAGCGCCGTGACGATGCCCAATTCAAGGCCGCCGCCCTGCGTGAGTACTGTCAGCACCAACCAGTCCTGGGCCACACGCTGCATCCACTGTCCGGATGAAGCAAACACGTTGCCCGTAAACCACAGCTTGTAGTTGTGGTAGCTCAGTGACTGAAAGGTTTTACTCACGAAGAGCGGCGCCCCCTTAGGTGGTTTCGATCAGCCGCCAATCACGGCCTGGATTGGACCCAGCGCGAAGTACACAACAAACATAGCGGAGACAGCCCACATGACGGGGTGAACAAACTTCGCTTTTCCGCGCGAGACCTGAATAACTGTATAGAAGACGAAGCCCGCTCCGATACCTGCTGTGATTGAGTAGGCGAAAGGCATCAGCGCAATCGTCAGGAAAGCAGGGATGGCGTACTCGACATCCGTCCACTTGATCTCGGTGACCTGAGTCATCATCAGGAAGCCCACGAAGACCAGGGCTGTTGAAGCCGCCTCGGCGGGAACGAGTGCTGCGAGCGGCGCAAAGAACATTGCAACGAGGAACAGCGTACCGGTGACGACCGAGGCCAGGCCCGTCCGAGCGCCCTCACCCACACCCGCTGAGGACTCAACGTAGGCGGTGTTAGAAGAGACGCCACCCAGTCCACCGAAGATAGCGCCGAGGGAGTCGATCACCAGGATCGCGCGGGACCGCTCCGGGAAGCCCTTCTCATCAAGCAGCTTGCCCTCTGAACCCACGGCAACCATCGTGCCCATGGTGTCGAAGAAGTCCGCCAGCATCAGCGAAAAGATAACGAGGACGACGGGAAGGATACCCAGCTTGGAGAACGCCCCAAAGAAGTCGATCTGGAACAGAGTGCCGAACGAAGGGAGCTGAACGGGTGAACCCTGAAGCTGAGGAATGGTCGACATCCAGCCACCCGGAGTCTCCTCCGCAACCGCCGGGATCTTGGCGATGGCCTGGACGACGATCGCTGCCACCGTCGCGACGGTAATGCCGATGAGGATGGCACCCTTGACCTTGCGGGAGTAGAGGATAACGATCGACACCAGGCCGATGACGAACACCAGGGCCGGCCATCCGATCAGCGAGCCATTGACACCCAGCTGAACCGGGGTGCCACCGGGCCGCACGATGCCCGCGTTGACCAGACCGACAAATGCAATGAAGAGGCCGATACCAACGGAGATGGCAGCGCGAAGCTGGCGCGGGACCGCACGGAACACTGCCTCACGGAAGCCGGTGAGGACGAGGAGAAGGATGAGGACACCCTCCCAGAACACCAGGCCCATGGACTCCTGGTAGGTCAGCCCCAGCCCGAGGCCGAGGTTGAAGGCAACCAGCGCGTTGAGGCCCATTCCCGCGGCCATAGCCATCGGGAAGTTCGCGAAGATGCCCATGAGGATGGAGAGGATGCCTGCGACGAGGGCGGTGCCAGTTGCAATCGCGGCGATGGTGATATCGGTGCCCTCCGTGTTAGCGGAGAGAATCGCTGGGTTGAGGATCAGGATGTAGGCCATGGTGATGAAGGTGACGACGCCACCTCGCACCTCTTGGTTCACCGATGATCCACGGCGTGACAGTTGGAAGAAATTGTTGAGGAATCCGGATTGCTCGACTGATGGTTTCTGCGACTGTTGCTGCTTTTCAGCTACCTGTGTGTTCACCTGGGTAAGGGATTCATATCCAAATCCTATGGAAGCTGCCAAAGGCATTCCATGGATA
>CAMFDH010000094.1 GCA_945949035.1 uncultured Actinomyces sp. | reverse complement strand
CCGAAGGTGAGGATCTGACGCACTTTTGAGAGCCCATCGGAGCAGCCGAGTTTCTCAGCCGTGGGAGCAAGGTCAACCAGCATCTTCTCAACGATGTCCCTGATGTGCTTTTCATTGCCGTCCTCATCCAAGATGAGAATGGCTTCCATCCCGTACCGGGCTGAGCGCCACTTGTTCTCATCTGCAAACCACTGGGGGATCACAGGCGGCTTCTCTCCGGCATCAATCATCTGCGAGTAGTAGTCGACAAGGCAGTGGGAGAGCGAGGCTAGGGCCTCTACCTCAAGGATGTTGGTGCAGGCATCGAAGATGCGCAGTTCGATGGTGCCGAGGCCGATTGAGGGGCGAATATCCCAGCGCAACTCATCGAATGAGTCAATGACGCCGGTTTTCAACATTCCGTCGTGGTAGCGCTCAAGCTCTTCCCACCGGTGGAACTGGGGGGTCATGCCCGCAGTGGGAAGCTGCTGGAAGATCATGGCCCTGTTAGAGGCGTAGCTGGTGTCCTCGCCTGCCCAGAATGGGGAGGAGGCCGAGAGTGACTGGAGGACACCGGCGCGCGTGACCAGGGCGTTGACGATCGGGAGGACCTTGTTTCGATCCTCGACCCCGACGTGAACGTGCACCCCGTAGAGCAGCATTTGCCTGCCCCAGTACTGGGTGCGATCAACCAGCTCGGCGTAGCGACGTGAATCAGTGACCCTCTGGTAGGCGGGACGCGCGAAGGGGTGGGTTCCGGCGGTGGCCAGATCAACCCGCAGGGGGTCCGTGAAGTTTCGCAGCGAGGTGACTCCGTAGCGGAGGTCCTCCATGCACTCACTTACCGTGTTCCGTTTACCGGAGGTAACCTCAACGGTATTGAGAAGCATTTCCCGGTGGATGTGCGGTGACAGCTCTGGGTACTTTCGAGCCTCAGCGATCACGGTGTCGGCGCTCTGGCGCAGATCATTGGAGTCTTTATCCACCAGCTGGAGCTCCCACTCCACTCCGATGGAAGAGCGCTCTGATTCAGCGAACTCAAGGGGCATCGAGGGACCTCCGGGCTGGTTGGCAACAGTTCGAGAGAATCTTGAGATGCTCCTCTCAGGACCCAAGTCTGCCTCATACACTGCCTCTGCGACCGGATAATCTGCCAGCCGGACCCGCCGGTGTTCGCCCTTGGGGGAGTCGGGTCAAATGGTTGGCACTCAGGTTGTTTGAGTGCCAGGCCACGCCTAGACTAACTGACGATGGGAGCGGTCTAAGTGGGCCGCTTCGATCAGTTTGAGGTCCTGACCCCCGCGACGGCAGGGCCCCGGGGCGTAAGCCCGACTGAGAACGTACGTAACGACAGTGAGAAAGGGAGTGCGACGATGTCGATCTCCATTCAGCCGCTAGAAGATCGTGTGGTCATTAAGACCGGAGACGCGGAGAAGACGACTTCTTCAGGACTTGTCATTCCGGACAGCGCCACCGAGAAGCCCCAGCAGGGAGAGGTCATCGCTGCTGGACCGGGCCGCATCGACGATTCGGGTAACCGAGTTGCCATGGACATCGCGGTCGGCGATACCGTGATCTACAGCCGCTACGGGGGCAACGAAGTCACAGTTGCGGGAGAGAACTACCTGATTCTTTCAGCCCGTGATGTTCTGGCCAAGCTGGCCTAACAGGGCAAAAGGAAAGGTCCGACCGAGTCACTCGGTCGGACCTTTCTCTTTAACCCCAAGGGTCGTATCTTGGGGCTAGGCGCCTAAGCGTGCCTGTTCATCAGCTGTTCGGATCAGGCGGCGACGCTCTTCCTCTGTCAAACCACCCCAGACCCCGTAGGCCTCGCGGGAAAGGATCGAGTGGGTGCGGCACTCTTCAATCACCGGGCAGGTCGCGCAGATCTTCTTGGCCTCTGCCGCAAGACGCCTGCGGGATGGTCCCCGCTCACCCTCTGGGTGGAAGAAAATCTCTGTATCCATCTCACGACAAGCTCCGCGGTACTGCCATTCCCACTTGTCAATGAGAGGTCCCGGTAGATGTGCAATCTCAGCCATTTAAAGCCAACTCCCCTAGCCAACTATTCGTCGACAGGCACTTTCCGTGCGTCTTCGAACGTTCAGTAACGGTTGAAAGCATATTGAATAACGGCGCTGAATTACAAGGAAGTTGACGTATCTGGCATGAAATTAGCGCTGAGGGCGTACTTTTTGTCCAAACAAGATGTGAACAGCGGGTATGTGGCTGGGATGAACCCGCATAACGAGGTGCGTAAACCTCTCAAAAACTGCCGGAAAGCCCTCATCTAATCCGTCCCGTCAACCCTTGCAAACACGGGCTTCTGAAGACTGTTCGCTTGGTCATTCTCGCTGTCCGGGATGTGGGCTTCAGTGGGTGGCACGGATAGAATCTGCGCATGGCACGCTACCGCACAGATAAATTTGCTGGAACCGGACTGACCTATGACGATGTACTGCTTCTTCCGGAGGTGACTGCGGTAGTTCCATCGGAAGTCGACACCACCGCGGCCGTGACTCGGAACCTCTCAATTCGGATCCCGCTGCTCTCTGCTGCCATGGACACCGTGACAGAGTCACGAATGGCCATCGCCATGGCGCGGCTCGGCGGCCTCGGCATCATCCACCGCAACCTGTCCATTGCGGACCAGGCCGACCACGTTCGCCTGGTGAAACGTAGCGAATCAGGAATGGTTGCCGACCCTGTAACGGTCACCCCGGATGCCACCATTGAGATGCTCGATGCCCTGTGCGGAAAGTACAAGGTTTCGGGGTTGCCCGTAGTCGATGAGAGCCGGCACCTCCTCGGCATTATCACCAACCGAGACCTACGGTTCATTCCGGACTCTCAGTGGGCGACGCTGACAGTGGGCGAGTGCATGACGCCGATGCCGCTGATAACCGGTCCTGCCAACATTAGCCGGGAGGATGCCAAGGCGCTCCTGCGCCAGCATCGCGTTGAAAAGCTCCCACTGGTCGACGAGGACGGACGGCTCTCGGGACTGATCACGGTGAAGGACTTCGTCAAGACCGAGCAGTATCCCACCGCTTCGAAGGACAGCCAGGGACGCCTGCTGGTCGGTGCGGCGGTTGGCTACTGGGGAGACGCCCTGGAACGTGCTGAGGCGCTTGCGGAAGCCGGGGTGGATGTCCTGGTCGTCGATACAGCTAACGGAGCCGCAGAGCTCGCCCTCGAGATGATTCGCCGTATCAAGAGCGACTCGGGTTTCTCGGGAATCGACGTGATCGGGGGCAACATCGCGACGGAGGAGGGCGCAGCTGCGCTGGTGGATGCCGGTGTTGATGCGGTCAAGGTCGGAGTTGGTCCGGGATCGATCTGCACCACCCGTGTGGTAGCGGGGATAGGGGTCCCGCAGATCACGGCCATCGACATGGCTTCGCGGGCCTGTGCACCTGCGGGAGTCCCCATCATCGCTGACGGGGGCCTGCAGTACTCCGGCGACATCGCGAAGGCGATTGTGGCGGGTGCTTCAACCGTGATGCTTGGCTCTCTGCTGGCCGGCTGCGAGGAAGCCCCGGGGGATCTGATCTTCAGTGGGGGCAAGCAGTACAAGGTCTATCGCGGCATGGGTTCGATGGCTGCCATGAGTTCAAGGGGCCGGAAGTCATTTTCAAAGGACCGCTACTTCCAGGCTGAAGTGGCCAGCGACGATGACATTGTGCCCGAGGGAATCGAGGGGCAGGTGCCCTACGCCGGCTCTCTTGCTGCCAACGTGAACCAGTTGGTGGGCGGACTCTCTCAATCGATGTTCTACACCGGGTGCCCGAATCTGCCGCAGCTGCAGGAACGTGGGCGACTGATGCAGATCACCTCTGCAGGTCTGAAGGAATCCCATCCCCATGACATTGCCATCACGGTTCAGGCTCCGAACTACAAGACCCAGAACACCTTCTAGAACCAGGTGCGGCTGATCGAGGACGTGCGTCCCTGCTTGCGCAGGTACTGCTCAAAGTCCTCTGCCCACTCCGCGTGGCTCTCCTTCTGGAAGCCATGGACCTCTGGGACCGTGATTTCTTGCAAACGGGTGTACTTGTGAACCATGGCGTTGAGCAGGTTCAGCGTTAGCTCGGCATCAACGTGTGCCTGGTGGGTGTCATCGGGTACGCCCACCCCGTAGACCGAAGCAAGGTCCGAGAGGGTCCGCTTGCCCCGGCGGAAGCGGTCAAGTGCCCGGTCGAGGACGAGGGGGTCGACCACGGGCATGATTTCTCCGCCAAGACGCTGCGCCAGGGTGCGAACCCCATGCCGCCTGGCCTCTGCCTCTAGCAGGGGGAGGTCGTAGCCCGCGTTGAAGACAACGATGACGGCACCGGCGTTCACCTGCTGCGCCAGCTCCTCACAGACCTCATCCACCACCTCGGCTATCGGAGCTCCGTTACTCTGGGCATGCTGCGTGGTGATGCCATGGATTCGCGAGGCAGCGGGAGGAATTGGAACCCCGGGATCTGCCAGCCAGGTCCGGGACTGAAATAAAGACCGCTGCAGAGGTTCAGATGTCACGACCGCCGCCGTGACGATCCGGTCGGAGCGGGGACTGATACCCGTAGTCTCTGTATCGAAGCCAGCCCACCGCACTTCAGGGAGGGTCCTGGTTGCTTCACCGGGGGTCCACAGCATCTCTAGATCTTCCATGCCACCATTGTCACCCACGGCTCCGACAAGTTCGACAACCGCCCTAGGTCCCCCGATTAAGGATGAGGAAGAACATAGACTGTAAACCGTGAGCTATGAGGTCGAAATCGGACGGGGTAAGCGGGGCCGCAGGGCGTACAGTCTCGATGACATTGCGCTCATCCCGGCGCGACGCACCCGCGATCCTGAAGATGTTAATGTTTCGTGGCAGCTGGATGCCTTCCACCTGGATATTCCGGTGTTGGCGGCTCCCATGGACTCGGTTATGAGCCCGCAGACTGCGATTGAGTTCGGTCGGCTGGGCGGGGTGGGTGTCCTCGACCTTGACGGGCTCTGGACCCGGTATGAGGATCCGCTGCCGCTTCTCCAGGAGATCGCAGAGCTGTCGGATGATCTGATTACAGCGCGTCTACAGCAGATCTACTCTGCCCCCATCCAGGATGACCTGATCGGCCAGCGACTGGAAGAGATTCGGGCGGCAGGTGTCACGGTTGCCGGACGCCTCTCGCCACAGCGGACCCAGCGCTACTGGCGCACCGCGGTTGAAGCAGGCATCGAACTGTTCGTGATTCGTGGATCGACCGTCTCCGCCGAACATGTCTCCGGCCGCGCGGAGCCCCTCAACCTGAAGCGCTTCATCTATGAACTGGATGTACCAGTGGTTGTCGGCGGGGTCGCCACGTACACGGCCGCCCTACACCTGATGAGGACGGGTGCGGCGGGTGTGCTGGTTGGATTCGGTGGGGGCGCAGCGCATTCGACGCGCCAGTCCCTGGGGATTCATGCCCCGAACGCAACTGCCATCGCGGATGTTGCGGCAGCTCGTCGTGACTACCTGGATGAGTCTGGGGGACGTTACGTCCACGTCATCGCAGACGGGGGCATGGGGCGTAGCGGAGACATGATCAAGGCGATCGCTTGCGGAGCCGATGCGGTCATGCTCGGAGCTGCGCTGGCACGCGCGACCGAGGCCCCCGGACAGGGCTGGCACTGGGGCTCAGAGGCAACGCACCCCGAGGTCCCCAGGGGACACAGGGCCCGCGTCGGAACCGTTGGCTCTTTCGAGCAGATCCTCTACGGTCCCTCGGTTCGAGACGACGGCTTCCTCAACTTTGTCGGTGCCCTCAAGCGAGCCATGGCGACCACCGGATACGCCGAAGTCAAGGACCTGCAGAGGGTCGAGGTCGTAGTGAGTCCCTACCGACCGACCTGAGACCCAGGTCGAACCCAGATAACGGCCGCACCATGCGGCCCCAAGAACAGAAGATGAAGCAACTTCAA
>CAMFDH010000093.1 GCA_945949035.1 uncultured Actinomyces sp. | reverse complement strand
TGAGGCGACCGCGCTGGTCGGGGCCCCGGCCTCGATCTTCATGACCCCGGAAGAGTTGCCGGCGCAGTTCACAGCCGCCCTCAACGACGACCTCAACGTCGCGGCTGGATTGGCGGTGGTTTACGAACACGTCAAGATGGGTCGTCGCGCGATGACCGAGGGCGACCTGGAAGCCGTGGCGGTTGAGCTGAAGACGGTTCGTTCCATGCTGGATGTCCTGGGGGTTGACCCGGGTTCGAAGCAGTGGGCGCAGGTCGAAGCGGGACCCGGTGGGAAGGGCGAACTGCTGGAATCCGCCCTCGGGGTGATGATTGAAGAGGTCCTGGTGGAGAGGGCGAATGCCCGGTCCGAAAAGAACTGGGCCCGAGCCGATGAGTTGCGTGATCGCCTAGCCGCCGCCGGAATCCTTGTGGAGGACGGTCCGGGTGGCGCCACCTGGCAGGTGGCACCTAAGAACTAGTAGCGACTATTCTGTCGTATCGAAATCAGCGCCCAGGCGCTACTAACAGCGAGGAGGCGCGCATGGCCAAGGGAAATCAGTCCAGGCGCGGGGCGGTGTCGAAAGACTCTCAGAGGAACGCACCCCCGAAGTTGGGTTCAGGCGGCAAGCACCGTCGTGCCCTGTCCGGTAAGGGACCGACACCGAAGGCAGAGGACCGCACCTGGCACCCCGCCCACAAGGCGAAGGTGGCCAAAGAGATCGAGGCTGAGAAGGCCGCGCTGCGAGAGAAGTCTCTGTCCCGCAGTGCCGTGCGGGTGCGCCCGGGAAGCGAGCTGATTGTTGGCCGCAACCCCGTGGTTGAGGCCGTCAATGCCGGCACCAAGGTGTCGCGCATCTTCATCGCCTCGGACCCCAGCCAGGGCAAGATGCGTGAGGTGTTTGAGCTGCTGGCGCAGACCAATGCGCCCTTTGTTGAGGTCACCAAGCGCGACCTGGACCGTGTCAGTGATGGTGCGGCTCACCAGGGGATCGCGGTTGAGGTCGATGAGTACGAGTACGTCGATCTGGAAGACCTGATCATTGACGCCAAGCAGCAGTACCGACCCGGTCTGCTGATTGCACTTGACCACGTCACCGATCCGCACAACGTCGGGGCCATCCTGCGCTCCGGGGCCGCATTTGGTGCTAACGGCATGATCCTGCCGGAGCGTCGCAGCGCCGGTATTGGCGTCACGGCCTGGAAGGTATCTGCCGGGGCCGCGGCACGCGTTCCCACCGCACGGGTGACGAACCTGGTGCAGGCACTGCGCAAGCTGAAGGAAGAGGGCTTCTTCGTGGTCGGCCTGGCCGGTGACGGGGACGCTGAAATCCGCAACATGGGTCTGGCTGACCGCGACCTGGTGCTGGTGGCGGGCGCCGAGGGTTCGGGGCTGTCACGACTGGTTCGTGATACGTGCGACATGATCGTTTCCATTCCCATGACGTCAAATGTTGAATCACTGAACGCATCCGTTGCGACGGCTGTGGCGCTCTACGAAATCGCTGCCACGCGGGCTGAAGCGCGCTAGAACCTAAGACCCTGTGCGCCGCTTTGGGCCGGAGTATCCTGGGGGGAAACCAACCTGGGGACCCGGTTCAAAGCGGCGCACAGTGCTGTGTCCGGCGGTCCCCACCATCGACAAAGGGGCGCAAGAAATGGCAGCTGGGCAGCAGTTTGGTGATATTGAGCGGGCGGCAGAGCTCGCGGTCCATACCGCGGATCGCTGGACCCAGTTGGCCACCGAGTACCCCACTGCCAGTGCTGCGAAGCTGCTCTCGGACGTCCTGGATGACCCCTCGGGCCTGGGCTTTACGGTTGAGTTCGTCGACGGGGTGATCCGTCCGGAGGATCCGAAGGTGGCGGCGCGCAACCTCAGCTCCCTGATGAAGAAGTCCCCCGACTTCCTGCCCGCCTGGTTGCGCCTGCCCGCCCGCATTGGCGGCAAGGCCGCTCTGGCTGCCCCGGAGCTGGTGGTGGCTGCGGCTCGGCGCGTGTTCTGGGAACTGGTTTCCGGCCTCGTCCTCGACGCCCGTGACGAGAAGCTGGGGGCGGCCATCGCAAAGTTGCGTGAGAACGGTTCGCGACTGAACCTCAACCTGCTGGGAGAGGCCGTCCTCGGTGAGGCCGAGGCGACGAAGCGTCTCTCAGAAACCTTCCGCCTGCTGCAGCGGGACGACGTCGACTACGTCTCCCTCAAGGTGTCCTCGGTGATCGGTCCGCACAGCCCCTGGGATCACGAGAAGGCGGTGGAGATGGCGGTGACCAAGCTGCTGCCGCTGTACCAGTACGCTGCCGCGCAGCCCACCGACAAGTTCATCAACCTGGACATGGAAGAGTACCGCGACCTCGACCTCACCCTGGATGTATTCGAGCGCCTGCTGGACCGTGAGGAACTGCTGGGGCTAGAGGCCGGCATTGTCATCCAGGCCTACCTACCCGATGGCCTGGCAGCCATGAAGCGCCTGCAGGAATGGGCGGCAGCTCGCCGGGCGCGTGGCGGGGCACCGATCAAGGTGCGCCTGGTCAAGGGGGCGAACCTGGCCATGGAGCAGGTGGACGCCGAACAGCACGGCTGGCCGCTGACCACATGGGAGTCCAAGAAGGCCACGGATGCCAACTACCTGCGTATCCTCGACTGGGCGCTGACCCCGGAGCGGGTTGAGAACATCACGGTCGGCGTGGCCGGACACAACCTCTTCAGCCTGGCCACGGCCTGGGAGCTGGCGGGAATCCGCGGCGTACGCGAGGGCATGGACATTGAGATGCTGGTGGGCATGGCCGATTCGCAGGCCGGCGCCATCCGCGATGAGGTCGGGGACGTTCTGCTCTACGTTCCGGTGGTGCAGCCCAGTGAGTTTGATGTGGCTATCGCCTACCTGGTGCGACGCCTTGAAGAGGGCGCTTCGGAGCAGAACTTCATGGCTTCAATCTTTGACCTGGCGACCGATCGTCGGGCCTTCGATAAGGAGAAGGCTCGCTTTGATGCCGCGATGAAGATGGTGGTTAGTGAGGGCGAGAAGCGCTGCCACCCCTCACGCACCCAGAACCGAACCAAGGAAACCACCCGCCAACTTGAGGCCACCATGAGGGCGCCGGGTGGGGGCTGGCGTTTCCACAACACCCCGGACACCGATCCCGCGCTGCCGGCGAACCGGCAGTGGATTGAGCAGATCGCCGCGCGCATCCCCACCTCCGATCTGGGGGTCGCCACCGTCAAGGCCAACACCGTGGGTTCGGTAGCTGAGTTGGAAAAGGTTCTGGCCAAGGCTGCCAAGGCCCAGAAGAAGTGGGCGAAGAAGACCGCGGCTGAGCGCGCAGATATCCTGCACCGGGCCGGAATCGAACTGGCACACCGCCGCGGTGACCTGATCGAGGTGGCGGGGGCCGAGGTCGGCAAGGCTGTCGGCGAATCCGATGTTGAGGTTTCCGAGGCCGTGGACTTTGCGCACTACTACGCGCAGCAGGGTCTGGCCCTGGAGCAGATTCACGGCGCCACCTTCAAGCCGGTCGCCATCACCGCGGTCATTCCGCCGTGGAACTTCCCGGTGGCGATCCCGCTCGGCGGGGTTGCGGCCTCGCTGTCCGCTGGTTCGGCCGCCGTCCTCAAGCCAGCTTCGGTCTCTGCCCGTTGCGGCGCCGTCCTCATGGAATGCCTGTGGAAGGCCGGGGTCCCGAAGGACCTGGCGCCACTGGTCATCCCGGGCAACCGAGAGGTGGCACGCGCCCTGGTCGAGGCCGACGGGGTAGAGCGCGTCGTCCTCACCGGCTCCTCACAGACGGCCCAGATGTTCCTGGACTGGAAGCCCAGCATGGGTCTGATGGGAGAGACCTCGGGCAAGAACTCCATCATCATCACCCCCTCGGCTGACTACGACCTCGCTATCCGCGATGTCATCAAGTCGGCGTTCGGTCACGCCGGTCAGAAGTGCTCGGCGGCCTCACTGCTGATCCTGGTCGGGTCGGCTGGAATGTCGCGCCGCATCCACGACCAGCTGGTCGATGCCACTTCGTCACTGGTGGTTGACTGGCCCACCAACCTCTCGACAGAGATGGATACGCTGACCACGGTTCCGGGAGAGAAGCTGCGTCGCGGCCTCACCACCCTTGAGAGTGGTCAGTCCTGGGTTCTGAAGCCCTACCCGCTCGATGACACCGACCGCCTCTGGGCCCCGGGGATTCGCGCGGGCGTGGAGCCGGGCAGTGAGTTCCACCAGGTTGAGTACTTCGGACCCCTGCTCGGGGTGATCCGGGTCAAGACTTTGGAAGAGGCCATTGAGGTGCAAAACGGCACCGAGTTCGGCCTGACGGCCGGCCTGCACTCTCTGAACAGCAGCGAGATTCGCTTCTGGCTGGACCGGGTTCAGGCGGGTAACGCCTACGTCAACCGCGGTATCACCGGGGCGATTGTGCAGCGTCAGCCCTTTGGCGGCTGGAAACAGTCCAGTGTCGGCGCCACCTGCAAGGCCGGTGGCCCCAACTACCTCTACGGTTTCGGGGCCCTGGTTCCCGAAGAGATCCCGGCTGAAGCCGTGGCACCCCTGGCGGGAAACCGGGCCGATATCGACCCGCACATCACCAAGCCACAGCTGCTCGCCCTGGTTGAGGCGGCCAAGCAGACCCTGCCGGATGAGGACCTGGTCCGGGTGATTCGCGCCGCCTACAACGCGGAGCGTGCGGCAGACCGTCACTTTGATCGCCTCAATGATCCCAGCGCCCTGGTCTCTGAACGCAACGTCCTGCGCTACCTGCCCGCCACCTCAACCCTTCGGGTCGAGGACGGCGTCAGTCTGGGTGACATCCTCACCGTGGCGGCAGCGGCGGTTGCGGTGGGAACCTTCGAGTTCGATAACAGGGCGGGGCGCCTGGTGCGCGTTGCCCCGGGTCAGTCGCCGGAGTACGCGGTGAACACCCCTCTGGTCACCATCTCTTCAACCCGGGTGCTGCCCGCCGAGATTGCCCAGTGGGCTGAGACCTATGGTTTCGAACTTCGCTGCGAGTCACACGAGGAGTTCCTCACCCGCATCGCCCTCGACGAAGGCAGGCCGGAAGACGCGGAAATCAGGATCCGCGCCCTCGGCACCACCCGCGCTGAGATTCAGAAGCAACTAGGCGCTGACCTGCGCGTTGCTGTCTGGGACGGCCCGGTTACGGTTGCCGCCAGAGTCGAGGCGCTGCCCTTCCTACACGAGCAGGCGGTGTCAATCTCCAACCACAGGTACGGCAACCCGACCTCGATCACGGAGGATATTCTCGCTGAGAGCTAATCCTGGAGGCGCCCTTGCTGGTCGGTGAGGGCGCCCCTCCCAGGGGACCGCGTACACTCTGTTGGTAAGCCGTCCCTAACAAAAAAGGACTAGCAGTCATGCCAGGCATTATCGTTGTCGGTACCCAGTGGGGTGACGAAGGCAAAGGCAAAGCAACTGATCAGCTCGGCGGAGACGTCGACATGGTGGTCAAGTTCAACGGCGGAAACAACGCGGGTCACACCGTGGTTGTCGATGGTGAGTCATACGCACTTCACCTTCTTCCCGCGGGAATCCTCTCTGAAAAAGCCATCCCCATCATCGGGGCCGGCGTCGTGGTTGATCCCGACGCCCTCTTTTCGGAAATTGAAGCCATGGAGGCGCGCGGAGTGGATTGCTCGCGCCTGGTGATTTCCGCCAACGCGCACGTCATTCCCCCCTACAACCGCTCCCTTGACAAACTGAACGAGGTCGCTCTGGGTAAGTCCCTGATTGGGACCACCGGGCGGGGAATCGGCCCCACCTACGCGGACAAGATGAACCGCACGGGCCTGCGCATCCAGGACCTGCTGGACCCCGAACTGGTCCGAGCCCAGGTCACCCTCAACGTTGAATCAAAGCTGCGCGGCTTCTCTGAAGAGCAGATTCCCGAGGACTTCAAGAAGGACTTCGAGATCGACTCTATTGTTGAAACCCTGGTGGAGTAC
>CAMFDH010000092.1 GCA_945949035.1 uncultured Actinomyces sp. | reverse complement strand
TCTTCGTGTCGGAAGCTAAGGACGCAACCGAACTAGGAAAGGTACTCTAGTGGCCGCCAATATCTTTAAGAAATACACCGAGTCCAAGACCCGCGAGTGGGAAGTTCCCGAGGGTACAGAGTCCGGTGACTATGTAATTCACGACATCTCGGGCCAGGTGGGCGTTGCTCTGACCTCCCGTGGTGACGCAACCCGCGCAGCAGGCATCCCCGGTGTGACCGGTGGTACCGTGCCGAACGGCGGCGTTGGTAACAAGGAAACCGCAGCTACTGTAGCTGTCGATGGTTCGTTCCTTTTCAACATCACCGGAGCAGACGACGGTGAGACCGTTGCTGGCACCGGAACCGCAGCAGGTACCACGGTGTATGCTGGCGCAGATGCCCAGACTGTTGCCCTCTCTGGCGACGACGAGATCGGCGTTATCGACGACGGCGCTATCGTTGACGGAGTTGGCCCTATCCTGATTGGAGCCGTACTCTAATGGCACTCGACCTCACTTGTGGCGGTAAGCTTACCGTCAGCCCGTTCGTAACAGAGCGCAAGGTCAACCGCATGGCCGAGATGATCACTGCTGCAAAGCAGGGAGGTTACGCAGGTAGCCGTGCTCGCATGGACTTGGCCGAGTCGCTCTCCACCTCGGATGCACCTCACTCGTTCGCAGCGATTGTTAACCTCCGCAACCTCCCTCAGTACGAGGAAGTAGAGCCCGACTTCGCTCCGATCACGCAGACCGAGCAGGTACCTGACTTCAGCCCCATCCAGTTCCACGCACTCAAATCCAACTGGGCCGGTCTGGAGCACGGTAAGGACAACGATGGTCAGCGCATTGCTCCCAAGGTTGCAGAACTCGACACGTACCAGTACGCCTTCGGCTACACACAGGTAGACACGAGCCTGGCGGTCGAAAAGCGAGGCTTCCGCGTTGGCTGGTCGCTCGAACGCGGTGTCAACGACCCGTTCTCGCTGATTACTCGCTTCCCCCAGGACATGCTCCGCGTGGGCCAGAAGACTGACCAGTACGTTGTGATTCGCGCTCTCACCGAGGGTGTTACGGCAGCTAGCTCGTTCGCCACAGCCACCGACCCGATCTCGGGTGAAGACCTTCCGGCTAACGCCCCTGTCTCAGGCAAGGCTCTTCGTGCGGCTATCCGCCAGATCAGTCAGCGTACGGACGCAGAC
Organism: uncultured Actinomyces sp.; assembly: GCA_945949035.1. Lineage (GTDB taxonomy): Bacteria > Actinomycetota > Actinomycetes > Actinomycetales > Actinomycetaceae > Scrofimicrobium. The sequence continues at coordinate 4,760 of CAMFDH010000092.1, read as the reverse complement.
GGTAACCGTGTTCCGGTTCCGGCTCGTTTTCAGCTTGTTGTCCCGGTTGGTACGTCGCAGGACGTTGAGCTTTCGATTGCGATTGCTCGTGGCCTCATGGCTATCCAGGATGGGAACCTCACCTATTCAGGAGCTAACCTCCCCGGCGACACGCTTGGCCGCATCGGCGGAATCATCGAGTCTGAGTTCGTCGAGGACGGCGCTTGGTACCTCGTCCCCGAGGCATCCTCGGTCGAGATTCCGGCTCTCGTTCGCGTTCAGCTTGCAGGCTACTCCTCGCCTGAGGTTTACGTCTCGAACTGGAACGGTACCCCTCTCGCGGGCGGCGCTTCGTCTGACCCGTTCACTGCTTTCAGCTTCGACAACGACTCGGTAGACCTGAAGTTTCGTCAGTTTACGAACGCGGCACTCTTCAGCGAAGACGCTATCGTCTGGAGCACTGGAGAGGGTTCGTAACCTTTCCTCACTTAAACCCCCTTTGTTTCGGCAGAGGGGGTTTTCGTGCGTCCTGAGAATGTGGTAGGCTTCTTGTAACAGAAAGGAGGGGTATGGTCACATGGGAAATGTACGGGCTGTACTGTGCTTGCAAAAAGTGCACCTCGCGCATTCGGTACGTAGGCCAAACATCGGTCACGGTGGATGTCCGGTTTCGGGACCACCTTAAGAACGCCCGCAGGGACAAGAACCACCGAATCGGCGGCCTACCTGTGTATCGCTGGATTCGTAAGCACGGTGTAGAGAACATACGGTACCGGGTTTTGGGCCGGGTGTTTAGTCAAGAAACTGCGGACAAACTCGAAGTAGATTTAATCCACGAACATAGCACATTTAAATCACAGCACGGGCTTAATACGACACCGGGTGGGGGTGGAGTGCGGGGTTATAACCTCTCAGACAAATCAAGAGCCGCCATCTCCGCAGCAAAGAAGGGAAAGCCTGGGTGGAGCAAAGCTGGTCTAACGGAGGATCAGGTCGCAGACATAAAACACCGACTGTGGTGCGGGGTGACGATTGCCGAAATAGCGGAGTCCGAGGGGTTGACTAAGCGTACCGTAGGAGCCATAAGTCGTGGCCAGACGTGGCGGTGGGTGCCTTGGCCCATTGGTCCGAGACAGCAGATGAGAACCCGTGAACGTCTTCAGTCGCGCATGGAGAATATCTCGCGTGATGACTGGGGACGGATTCCGAGTGACAAGACACGAGAGATACACCCCAACGCGAAGCTTACCCCCGAAACTGTAAGAGTTATTCGAGAGAGGTATACCGGGGCGTACGGAGAGGTACGGTCTCTAGCGCAAGAGTTCGGAGTGTCCGAGGGATCAGTATCCGCAATGCTGACAGGTCGAACCTGGAAAAGCGTCAAATAGAATGTGCTACAATAGAAAGTAACGGTAGGGCGACGGCCAGACCGGAGGATGGCGGAACAACTGTTGGGGCACCCAGTGGCAGTAACGCGGCGGAGGAGTCGAGGGACTCGGGCTTACCGGCCCAAACTCTGCGCAGGTTGAAAAGCGGGCTACTTAATGGCACGAAATGCTTGACCTTCCGGGTAAATGCGCAATCCCGGTCCTCACATACCCCTGTTAGACCCCCTACCCTAGCCTCAGGCTTGTAGTAGGGGGTCTTTGGTTTGTGCGGAGTGGTAAAATAGTAAGGAAGCTTCAACTCCTACGAAAGGACCTTTCCATGGTAAACCCTAAGCCACTGAAGTACGTAGACCCTGAAACTGTAGAGCCGGATTATGAGGGTGTGGCCCAGCCTGTTACAATTTATGACCTGCCCGATAACGGAGGTGGCGACGTAGAGGTAAGCTGGGGAGACGTATCCGATAAACCCACGGCGTTTCCCCCCGAAACCCACACGCACAACGCTTCCGACATCACTGCTGGGGAACTCGACGCAGACCGTATACCGGGACTACCCGCTGCAAAGATTGCGACAGGTAGCCTTGCAACCGCTCGACTAGCGAATGCGGCACAGGTACAGGTTGTCAATCGAGACGGCGATGACACTCTCTCACAGTCAATCGAAGCCTGGATTAAGACTCTAGACGACAGGCTCCTCGCTCTCGAAGGCTGATATAATGAAAAGGTACCTCTGAGTTTCTCTCAGCTTCGGTACTGAGGTGTCTACGGTTCTCCCTCCTCTCCCGTGGGCTCGCTCCGCCCCTACCCGTGTTCTCCCTCCGGGTAGGGGCGTTCTCTTCCTCGCAGTACGGTAGAATAGTAGGAGAGACTTACGACCGAAAGAGGAACTGTGCCTTCCCCAGAAAACAAAGGTGTTGCACCCCCCGACCCCGAAACCGAAGTGGGGCGTGTCCGGTATCTCATCGGAGACACTGAGTACGTAGAGTTAGAACCCCCGGAGGAGGGATTCGGGTCGTACCAGGTAGCCTCCGACGGTCAGATCGAGGCCGCCTTGATCCGCGCAGAGGGTAACGAGAACCGTACTGCCGGGTACGTGTACACCATGCTTGCGTCTCAGGCCGCTGTCGAGTCGAAGATGGTGCAAGACTATGACCTTCGCCTGGACACCACCAAGCGAGCCGCAGACCTCCGAGCCGCAGCACAGATGTGGTTCGACCTTGCAGATGAAGAGGATGACGCCGAGGGTCTGGGCGACATTTTTGAGTTCACCCCCGTGGGGGCTAGGGAGAAGCACGTCCACCCCGAACTCACCCCGTGGCCGTACCGAGGGCGGTAGCTAGTGGGGATGTTCAGTAAACCGTGGAACGATGAGATAGCCGGAGTTACGGGGAGACGGGAATGGCAGCAGGCGGACGTTCGAATCATCGACCCTTCCACCTTCGACTCAAGCCAGTACGATCCGGAAACCAACGAGTACAGCGGACCCCCCGCAAGCGTCCTGTACACCGGCCAAGCGAGAGTGATAACGACTCGGGCAGGGATCAACTCAAACGACCCCCAGCCGAATAAGAGCACCCTTCGAACCACAAGAGTGCAGCTCCCGCAACACGCAATGGGGTTGGTGAGACGTAATTCGAAGATTATTTTCACCGCATCTCCGAGGAACCCCGCTTTACTCCGCCGTATTGGTACCGTGACCGGGGACTTCCAAGGGTCTTCCGCCGCGACAAGAACCTTCGAAGTCATGTTCGACGGGGATGCGGCGGTCGGAGATGGCTAGTCAGCGAGCCCGGTACGGCGGCGGAGACACGGGGGAGTTCGTTCGCTGGTTCCGAGGGAAGGTCGAGAATTTCACTGAAGCGGGGCTAGAGGCCGCAGAGGCGTTTGCCGAGTCAGGTCGGGAAGCCACGAAGCACCACATCTCCACCCGTGGCACCCCTTGGGGTCGAAAGCAAGGCCGGTCGGGGCGTATTGACACCGGGAACATGATTGACTCCGTTGACTCACGGGTGGTTGAGTACGGTGATGACCGCATTCAGGCTCGATTCGGGTGGATCGACCCTGGTAAGCGGGAGTTGTATTTCGCTCTCCAGGAGGGTGGGTTCACCATCGCTACATCAGGCGCTAAAGTGCAGGGCATACATGCGATAGCAGATGCATACACCGTTGCCCGAGAAAAGTTCAGAACCGAATTTATTCAGAAAGCGAGGGCGCGATGATTCATGGTGATCACTTCACGCTTGAGGAGGTACAGGAATGGCTTCTTGACCTCCTGCGAACCCATCTCCCTCAAGAAGTACGAGAGGTCTCCATACCTGACTCCGACACTCTAGAGTACGACCCGATCACCGGTAGGGCGAAACCATACTACGCCCTACAATTCGGGGATATTTATAAGGTAGAAGGGAGTTCGAGCGGGTTCACCGGGCCTCGGTATGACGACCACACGCTTCCGATTTATGTTCAGGCGGTGGCTTCCGATGCTACAGTAGCGAGAAAGCTATACAACCGCTTGAATGACCTCATGATGGGGTCGCACTCGGAGGTCACTACAGGAGTATACAAGAGGTTCTCCGGCGGTAGTTGGCCTATCGTTGGTTCGAACTACGCAACAGAGGCATATATTTTCCCGTCGGGCTTCGGCGTGAACTTCCAACTCGCAATTGCAAACATGTAGGTACCACCCTTTGTGGTAGAATGGATACTGATATGAGTAAAGATCAAGTCTGGGTTCGGAACACCCTTACAGGCAAAACGGGGCAGGTACCTCGTAAGCTATTAGAGCACCCCATCTTGTCGGGCGGCTCTCTTGTTGAGGTGGAGCCAGGCTCAAAGTCGTACGTACCTGTATTGTACAGGTCGCGAACGGTGGAAGAGTACCAGGCGGAACAGATCACCACTCCCGTAGACCACGATTCGGAGGACGCTGAGTAATGGCACTTAGACGACTACCGGGCGAGTTGGTTTGGCGATTCATGCTGGCTTCCCCCCTCGCATTCGAGGACTGGGAGAACCCGACTTCCGCTGAGCTTAATGCGAACCCGACCAACGACCCTAACGGGGTTATCTTTAACATCACCTGTGCACTGAACACGGATGGCACCACGTTTGACCTGGACGACCCGGAAACGGACGACAGCCTGACGTTCTGCCAGCGAGCCGGTGCAACTACCACGCTGAACTACAACCCGAACATCGTGTTCCAGGTTGAGCACTCGAAGACCCGCTGGTTGGATTCCGACCTGAACACACTGGACAACGCAAACCTGGCCACAAGCCTTCTGCGCTGGCGAGGTGTCGAGTACTTTGCGATTATGTCGGTTGGCGAACGCCCAGAGGCTCCGTTCGCGCCCAACCACCGAATCAAGATGGCGCGTATCGCTACTGACTGGG
>CAMFDH010000091.1 GCA_945949035.1 uncultured Actinomyces sp. | reverse complement strand
CGCGCAGGCGCAGGCAGGTTCCCGCAACCGTTGGTGATGGCCTCGACGGGGTTCTACCCGAGGACGACATCTCGCACATGTGGGACGGGGACCAGTCCAAGCCGCACGTCGGCTAGGACGCAGAGCCCAGTTGGCGCGGTGGGGGCGGACCTAGGAGACGTCTGCCTTCCACCGCGTCACCCACGCCAGGACCAGGATGATTGCCCCGTAGCCGGCGAGGACGAGACCGCCCTGCCACCAGCTGAGTACGGAACCGGCCCCCTCAATCGTCATAACCGAGTAGATGCTCTTTCCGACAAACGCGTCTGAAGCGGCCCCCGGAAGGAACTGGGTGATGTTCGAAACGACCTGGTTGAAGGCGCCTCCGAGTCGAGCAATCGGTTCAATGAACTGGGTGAAGACAAGGACGACGACGATCGCGCCCGCCTGGGAGCGAATCAGTGCGCCAAGACCGACACCAATGACCGCCCACAGCGCCATCACGACGATCGAGCGGGCGAACATAGCCCAGATCTCCGCCTCATTGAGTCCAGTGGGGATACCGGCAGCCATAAAGAAAAAGACGCTAGCAAGAACGGCGCTGGCCAGAGCAGCCACACCATAGATGGCACCCATACCTGCCTGGACCAGGGCCTTTGCAGCGAGGACCGGCCCGCGCTGACCGACCGAGATGAAGGTCGGTGTCAGGGTGTGGTGGCGGTATTCACCGGTGACTGACAGGGCCCCGAGTAGAACCGGGAACAGGTAACCCATTGCTGATCCAAGGGAGTAGACGGTGCCCGAAACGCTGATTCCCGCCACCTCTCCGGCAGTATCCGGACCCAGCAGCTCGCTTGACATTAAGCCGATCAGGGCCGCGGTGAAGGCAATGTAAACCACCATGACCAGGCCGAGGATCCACCAGGCCCTGGTTGTGAAAACCTTGAGCCACTCGGCTCGAACTGCGTGCTTCAAACGGCTCATCGGTCCCCTCCGACCATCGAGAGGAACAGGTCTTCGAGACCCGTGTTTTCTTCGCTGAGGTGCGTCAGGGGAATCCCGCCGATCACGGCGAGGTTTCCCACGTCCTCGATGGTGGCCCCTGAAATCCGTAGGGGAGCGCCCGGTTCGTCCACCACCGCAAATCCCGCGACCTGCAGCGCATCACGTAGGGCATCGCGCCTGGTCGAGTCCGCCAGGACCATGCTGCCGTGTGTGTTCTCAAGCTCCTCGATGGGTCCGCTGGCAACCAGCCGACCCCCGTCAATGATGACGATGTCGTGGGCCATCAACTGAATCTCGTTGAGGAGGTGGGAGGAGAGGAAAACCGTCCGCCCCTCATCAGCCAGGGCCCGAAGGAACTTGCGTAGCCACGAAATCCCCTCGGGGTCGAGGCCGTTGGCGGGCTCATCCAGGATGAGAACGTTCGGGTCCCCGAGGAGGGCGGTCGCCAGTCCGAGCCGTTGACGCATCCCCAGCGAGTAGCCCCCGACGCGACGACCCGCATCCTTGGTGAGGCCGACGAGGGCGAGGAGCTCATCGATCCTTCCCTCGCCAACTCCGCTTCCGGCCGCCATGACACGGAGGTGATCCCGTCCGCTGCGGCCCGGGGTGAAGTCATCGGCGGAAAGGTGGGCTCCGACCTCAAGCATCGGTTGCTCAATCTCGGAATAGTCGCGTCCGTCAAATGTCGCGGTACCCGTTGTGGGACGCACCAGGTTCAGCAACATGCGAAGAGTGGTGGTCTTCCCAGCCCCATTGGGTCCGAGGAATCCCGTGACACGTCCGGGTTGCACTGTGAAAGAGAGATCGGAAACGGCCTCCACCTTTCCAAAATTCTTTGAGAGGTGCTGGAAGTCAATAGTTGGTCCGTGCATGGGCCTTCCCGGGGGATAATGGACGACGAGTTTACATAGGTACGACCTCGGCAACGAGGCCTGGTTTAGAGCTGCGCTCACAGGTCCTAGGGGACCAGTTTACAGAGGGGACAATGGCGGACGGAACTGATCCCGCAAAGGAATCGACAGGGAAGATCTGGACTATCCCGAATGTCCTCTCCTATTTGAGGGTAGTTGTTTTCCTGCCACTGTCCCTGGGGTTGATCATTTCTGAGCAGTACGTCTGGTCGCTCATTGCCCTTTTCATCCTGGGGAGCACCGACTGGCTTGACGGCTACCTGGCCCGACGCCTCAACCAACTCAGCGACCTGGGCCGAGAGCTGGACCCCATCTCAGACCGCGCCTCAATCCTGCTGATCTCCCTGACGCTGGTTTTCACGGGGATCATGCCCTGGGAGTTCATGGCGATCATCATTGCCGTGGATGCGATCATGGCGGTTCTGGCAATCGTCCTCTTCAAGGGCTATCCGACCACCCAGGTCAACCTGATCGGTAAGGCTCGCACAGCGGTCCTGCTTCTTGGTCTTCCCATGCTGCTACTCGGGGAGGCCGCTCACAGCCCGGGTTGGCGGACAGCCGCCCTCATCGTTGTCAGTATTGGCGTCGTCCTCAACGTGATCGCGGGAGCAACCTACGCCTGGCAGATGCTGCAGGCCTGGCGGGCGCAGCGCACCGCTGTGGGATACGGTTCCTAGTCCTCTTCCGAGGTTTCTTCACCGGACTGAGCACCGGATTGAGCGCCAGACTGGGCCGACTGCGGTAGTTCCCAACCATCGGCTGGTTCCGCAACGGGCAGGCACCCCGAACGGGGCACGAGGGCGGAGTTGGAGTCACGAATATCCGGACGTTCATCCTGCGGAACAAGTCCGTCGTACTTGTTGCCAAGAAGAATCGTCAGCGTCATGTCTTCGGCCGAGCTGAGGACGATTCGAACCTCTCCCGGGAAGTAGCGGGCAATGGCGTACGCGGCGTCAACGGCTCGGGGACCAGCTTCAATCCGGGCCACACCGTGGTACTGCGGCGCGTTGTCGGTGGCGGCGATGGTGTAGCCGAGCACCTCGAAGGCGTTCGCCACCTGGCCCGCCAGTCCCGGCGTGGAGGTGGTGTTGAGGACCCGAAGGGAGACCCCCTCAGGTGAGGCGGCGCGCGCCCCCGGGGTCGGACACGGGGTGTCACCGACTTCAGCGAAGATCTCTTTCTTCGAGAACTCCCCGCCGAAGGGAACCGGAAGAGCCCCGGTAATACCGAGGAAACCCAGTAGGAACAGCACAGCGAGGCCGATAATTGCCGAGCCAAAAATGACTGTCTGGCTGCGAACGCGGGCGCTCCGGAACTCCTGTCGGGGGCTCCGGTAGTGGTCCGGACTCACGTGGGTCCGGACTTCGTTCTGGGTACCGTCTGGTGGTGGCGCGGAAGTCACGCTAATAACCTACCCGAATCCTCCTGCACCAACGTGTCGCTCAAGCCTGACGAATGGATCATGTCCGTCACCTTCTCACGCTCTCCGGACACCACCATGTACTCGGTGTTGGTGAGGTGAGAAACCTTGCCGACCTTCTTGCCCTTGAGATTGTGGATGCCGATCTTGGCGCCGACGTAGCGGTGGTGAGGAAAGCCGAGGACAGCGACGTTGTCACCACGCGCCTCGCACATCTCGACCAGGTCGGGCAGGGGGACGAACCCCTCATTGGAAAAGCTGAGGACGAGGACGTCCGCGTTCACGGCCGCCACTGTCTCAGCGAGGGCGGCAGGCATGGTTCGTTTGCTGTTGAAGGGACTCTTGGTCTCGTCCGCACGCGCATCGACCCGCTTGCAGGCAGTGCCGTAGTGGTCCGGTTCATCCCAGCGAATCAGGGTCTCCCAGACGTGGTAGTTCGTGAAGTAGCGGTGCTGGTTGTAGGGCGGATCAAGGTAGGCAAAGCCAACGTGGGGGAGATGAGGGGCTAGTGCGATGGCATCACCCCGGATGGCGCGACCGGTGCCGGGGGTCAGTTTCGGCATCTTGAGGGTCATCCGGTTCAGAGCCCGGGGCGCCCACTGCTTCAGGTAGGCCATCTGCAGACCGACGGTGGAGTCGACGGCATCTGCCGCGAGTAACAGTGAGGTGAGGTAGATCGGCTTCAGGGGGTCGTCCGCGTAGTCGTCCTCGATCGCCTGGCGGATGGCGTCAACCCGCATGCCGTTGTCGGGGTGTAGGTAGCGGCTCTCTTCGCAGAAGGTCTTTGTGAAGTAGCCGCGAACCCCGGGCAGGGCATCCAGGCGCGCGAGGACGGCTTCGACCTCATCGACATCGACCTCGGCCATGTCGGTTTCCACGAAGCACTGGGCGAGGACTTCGGAGTACGTGGCGGTATCCACCGCGGTCGTAAATGCCCCGCGCCGACAGAGTTCCTGCGCTACCCGGGTGGTTCCTGTGAACAGGTCGAGGGCGGTTTCGGCACCACTGGCCTCATAGAGGTCACCGATGGTGGAAACGAAGCGCCGCTTGGAACCGAGGTACTTGATCAAGGACGCAGCTAGTCGATGGGGGAGGTGTCGGAGTCGGGGATTCCGTCCAGGTTCATGTCGGAGGTACGCGGTTTCTTGGCGTCGTGGCGCAGTGCGGTGGCTCCCAGAATGGCGGCAATCAGGGTGCCGACGAGGACGCCAACCTTGGCGGGGGCAAGGTGACCGTTGGCGTGGAACGACAGGTCGGTAATCAGCAGCGAGACGGTGAAGCCCATGCCCGTCAGGAAGCCGACAGGGATTAGGTCTCGCAAACCGATTGCGTCGGGAAGGTGCAGGGGGGTCAGCTTCACCGCGAGGGTGGTGGTGCCAAGAACGCCGATGAACTTTCCGACGACGAGGGCGGTTGCGGCGGCGAAGAAGACCGGCTGGGTGAAGATCTCACCGCCTGCCCCAACGATGGTGACGCCGGCTGCGAAGAACGCGAAGATCGGCAGAACAATCCCTGAGGACAGGGGATCGAGGGCGTGTGCAAAGCGCTCGGTACGGTCGTCCTTCTCTCCGTGAATGGGACGCGCCGTCACGGACAGGCCCATGGCGACGCCTGCGACAGTGGCGTGAACACCGGACTCATGCATGAAGTACCAGGCCAGAATCGCGATGATTACCAGCGGCAGCACCAGCACCTTCTTGGCCCGCACCAACCAGGCGAATGCTGCGATGAGCACGATGGAGATACCGAGGGCAATGAAGTTGAGGTGGTCGGTGTAGACGGCCGCGATGATGAGGATGGCCAGCAGGTCATCGACAACCGCCAGGGTGAGAAGGAAGGTGCGCAGGGCGCGAGGTAGGCCCTTGCCGAAGACGGCGAGGACTCCGACGGCGAAGGCAATATCTGTTGCTGCGGGAATAGCCCAGCCGGTCAGGGCTTCCGTGTCACCGGTGGCCAGGACGATTGCCACGAAGATCAGCGCAGGGGCGATCATGCCGCCAACAGCAGCAATCATCGGGACGGCCGCTTCCCGCGGAGAGGAGAGGCTACCAACCACCAGCTCGCGTTTCAGTTCCACGCCGACCACAAAGAAGAAGATGGCGAGGACGCCGTCGGCCGCCCATGTTCCCAGCGTGAGGTTCAGTCCGAGTGCTTCCGGACCGATTACGAACTGGGACAGTGAGTTGTAGGCCTCACGCCAGGGCGAGTTTGACCAGGCCAGGGCAAACACTGCGGCAATGATGAGGAGAATTCCACCCGAGGTCTCTTTGCGAATCCATCCGTCGATCCGAGAGAGAGGCGTAGTGGTAGTTGTTTTGGTAGACATCGCACCCAATTGTCCCACACGTACCCGTTGCTGCGGGACCTCTTGCTCTCAAAACCTGAGCCGTCCCGAAGAATGCTGGAGCAGAGCACGGTCTAGGTACCTCTTCTTAGGCCGCCGGTCCCAAGCGAAGTGCAACGTAGGCGCCGACCCGGCGTGGCGCAGGGTGAGCATCTGCCTGCTTTGGGTCCAACCCCACAGTCGCCCGAGTTTTCATCAGCGCCAGTATTTCGCTAGAGTGTGGACGTTGGAGAGGCCACAAGCCGATCCGGCACCGGAGGATTCGCCTAGTGGCCTATGGCGCACGCTTGGAAAGCGTGTTGGGTGCAAG
>CAMFDH010000090.1 GCA_945949035.1 uncultured Actinomyces sp. | reverse complement strand
GACACCGCTGCTGGTCGTTTCCGGGGGGAAGGGAAGCGACGAAGTTGTCGCAGAAGGTGAGGCGATGGGTGGCTACGTCCTCGACTCCGGGCTGCCAGAGGTAGCTGGAGGCGGGGTTGCAGAGCTGGTTGTGGAGAACCGTTCGGCTTCGACGGAAGAGAACCTGGAGTTCACTTCGGAGCTGGTAGCGGCACGTGGGGTGAACGGGCCGTGGATGGTGGTCAGCAGTGACTTCCATGCCTTCAGGGCCGCACTGCTGATGAGTCAGCAGGGATTGCCGGGGAACGCCGTGGGGGCGCGTTCGGTGCGTTACTTCTGGGCCAGTGCCAAGCTGCGTGAGTTCATTGCGATCCTGGCGATGTTCCCGAAGTGGACGGTGACGTTCACCGCGCTGTCGGCCCTGCCGTTTGCGGTCTCGATTTTCTTCCGCCTGCTCGCCCTCATCGGTTAGTTGGCTGACGGTCTGGGACTTTCGACAAGCAAGTCCGTACTAGATTAGAGATGTCAGATCCTGTCATGGGATCACAGTGTCCTCAGGTGTAATGCACCTGCCAAGAGAGAAGGAAAGCGTCGCAATGACCTACACACTTGTCCTGATGCGCCACGGCGAAAGCGAGTGGAACAAGAAGAACCTGTTCACCGGTTGGGTGGATGTGCCCCTGTCGGAGAAGGGGATCGAGGAGGCCGGTAAGGCCGGCGTCATGATGAAGGAGGCCGGGGTTCTGCCCGACCTGCTCTTCACCTCGATGCAGAAGCGTGCAATCAAGACCGCCAACCTGGCCCTCGACGAGGCCGACCGTTCGTGGATCCCGGTGCAGCGCAGCTGGCGCCTCAACGAGCGCCACTACGGTGCTCTGCAGGGCCTGGACAAGGCTGAGACCCGTGAGAAGTACGGTGAAGAGCAGTTCATGCTGTGGCGTCGTTCCTACGACACCCCACCGCCCGCCATCGACCCCAACTCAGAGTTCGCGCAGGATGGCGACCCGCGTTACGCAGGCGACCCCGTCCCTCACACCGAGTGCCTGAAGGACGTCCTTGAGCGCATGCTGCCCTACTGGGACAGCAACATCGTTCCCGCGCTGCAGACCGGTAAGACCGTTCTGATTGCAGCCCACGGCAACTCGCTGCGTTCGATCGTCAAGTACCTGGACGACATTTCGGACGACGAAATCGTTGGCGTCAACATCCCGACCGGTATTCCGCTGGTCTACGAACTGGATGAAGAGACGCTGAAGCCGATCAAGAAGGGCGGGACCTACCTGGATCCCGATGCCCAGGCAAAGATCGACGCCGTAGCCAACCAGGGTAAGTAACTCCCACCAGGCTGTTTGTGCCTGTGCAGTAGTAACTTTCGAAGCGCCCTCGCCCGGGAAAGGGCCGCAACTAATCGTTGGGGACCTAACCGGTAGCGGGGGCGCTTTGGCTGGTAGAATAGGGTGTTCGGCTCGGCATTTTGCTGGGTAAGAAGTGAACTATCTGTTGCCTAGGAGCAAACTTAATGGCTTTCAAAGTCGGCGAAACTGTCGTCTACCCCCACCACGGTGCGGCAACGATTGAAGAGATCGTGACCCGCAAAATCAAGGGAGTTGAGACCGAGTACCTGGTGCTCCGTGTGAACCAGGGTGACCTGATGATTCAGGTTCCCGCCGGAAACGTCGAGGCCGTTGGTGTTCGCGATGTGGTTGACGACAGGGGAGTTGAGGAAGTCCTTGACGTCCTGCGTCAGGCAGAGGTTGAGGAACCTTCGAACTGGTCGCGCCGCTTCAAGGCCAACCAGGAAAAGATCTCTAACGGCGACATCGTCCGTGTTTCTGAGGTCGTGCGTGACCTGTCCCGTCGTGACGCCAACAAGGGCCTGTCCGCCGGTGAGAAGCGCATGCTGACCAAGGCACGCCAGATCCTCACCTCAGAGCTGGCCCTGGCCCGCGATATTGATGAGGACGCTGCGGCAGAAATGCTGGACGGCATCCTGGTAGAGGGCATGGAGGCCGTGGCGGCCCTCGAAGCAGAGACCAAGAAGAAGTAGTACCCGTGAGGGTCTGGGCGGTCCTTACGGCAGCTGGTTCCGGTTCCCGTCTGGGGGCGGATGTGCCCAAGGCCCTGGTGAGCTGTTCGGGTCGGACCCTGCTGGGTCTGGCCCTGGAGCGGCTGCTGGCGGTGCGGGACCTCACCGGTGTTGTGGTGACCTGCCCGGAAGGTCTTGAGGGACTGTTCCAAGACACGGCGGCCGCTGAGGTTGGCGCTCGTGAGCTGCAGTCCGTCGCGTTTGTCGCCGGGGGAGCCAGCCGTCAGGCCTCGGTGAATGCCGGACTGGAACAGATTCGGGACCAGCGCAACCTGCTGCGTGAAGAAACAGGGGAGTCGTTCGTAGAGGATGAGGACGGAGAGGTCCTCGACATCGTCCTCGTCCACGACGCCGCCCGCTGCCTGGCACCCACCTCACTGATGGAGGATCTGGTGTTGGCGGTTGAGGCCGGCGCGGAGGGGGTCATCCCGGGTCTGCCCGTCGTTGACACCATCAAGCAGATCTATGTTGATGACTCCGGACGCCAAATCGTGGCGCACACCCCGGACCGTGGGATGCTGCGGCTGGCCCAAACCCCGCAGGCATTCGGCTTTGACCGCCTGCTGGACCTGCACGTCTTCGCTGAGGGGCGCGCTGCCTCTGAGGCCACAGCCGCCACAGACGATGCTGCCCTGCTGGAAGAGGCCGGCGGCACGGTCGAGGTGATTGAGGGATCCCCCGAGGCCTTCAAGGTGACCACCCCACTTGACCTGGAACGCCTGGCCGTCGCGCTCGGTGAGGTCTGAGGCAGGCTCCCTGAAGCAGGTGTATTTCAAAATTCGTCCCAACTCGAAGGTTTTGGCGAACTTTCGAGGGGGGAACTTGTTACTCTCCAGAAGTGCCCAGTGTTGAGTGAGCAGATGAGGACCCATGAACAACACCCAGACCCCGCCCGAAGAAGTCGGGGGACCAACAGGAAGCGTTCTAGCCCGAGACGGCATCTCTGGCCCTCCCAAGCTGGCTGACATTGAGTCCGCACTAGAGGTGGTTGAGGCCGCCCCCAAGGCCTCCAAGTCGAAGATCATCTCCTGGGCTTCCTGGGACTGGGGTTCGGCGGCGTTCAATGCCGTGGCGACCTCATTCGTCTTCACCGTCTACCTGACCTCAGACGGCATGTTCACGGACAAGGCCACCGCCAACCAGTACCTCTCCTGGGGTATGACCGCCGCGGGTATCATCATCGCGCTACTGGCACCCATCACGGGGCAGAGGGCCGACCGCGCCGGTAAGGGCGTGAGGATGCTGGGCATCTTCTCATTCCTGGTCTTCGTCTGCCTGGCGCTGATGTTCTTCGTGACCCCGGATTCCCCGCTGGGACCCATCGGGGCCCTGTGGCTGGGTATCGGCTTACTGGGGATCGGCAACGTCTTCTTTGAGTTCGGCTCCGTCAACTACAACGCGATGCTGAACGACCTCTCCACCCCCAAGAACCGTGGCGCCATCTCAGGCTTCGGCTGGGGCGCCGGTTACATCGGTGGCATCGTCCTTCTCCTGTTCCTCTACTTCGGGTTCATCAACCCCGAGGTCGGCCTCTTTGGGGTCACCGGAGCGGGCGGACTGGACGTTCGTGTCGCGATGGTCTTTGCCGCCCTCTGGTTCGGGATCTTCGCCATCCCCGTCCTCATCAACCCACCGAAGAGGAAGCCGATTGACCACAGTGTTCCGCGTGAGTCGATCGCGGACTCCTACCGTCACCTGTTTGAAACCGTGGGCTCGCTGTGGCGGGACAACCGCAACACCCTGCGCTTCCTGATTGCCTCCGCGGTCTTCCGTGACGGCCTGGCCGGGGTCTTCACCTTCGGTGGTGTCATTGCCGGTTCGGTCTTCGGCTTCACCCCGGGTGAGGTCATCATCTTCGCCGTCGCGGCGAACGTGGTGGCGGGACTTGCCACCATGGCCTTCGGCCCCCTTGACGACAAGTGGGGTTCACGGCGCATCATCATGATTTCGCTGTGCCTGATGATCGTGGCGGGACTGGGAGTCTTCTTCCTGGCCAAGTACGGCGCGACGGCCTTCTGGGTCCTCGGCCTGGTCCTGACCATCTTTGTCGGCCCCGTGCAGTCGGCATCCCGCACCTTCCTGGCCAACGTCATTCCGGCGGGTCGTGAGGGAGAAATCTTCGGTCTCTACGCCACCACGGGTCGCGCCGTGTCCTTCCTGGCGCCCCTGCTCTACGGTCTGGCGATCACGATCGGTACGAAGGTACTTCCTGAGGGCCAGGATGCAACCCACTGGGGCATTTTGGGCATCGTGGTTGTCATCGCCCTCGGCCTGCTGCTGATGCTGCCGGTCAAGTCTGAGAAGCGCATGATTGGCGAAACCGCCAAGTAGTCCCTGCGGGGCTGATCCCGTGGGTGGCTAGTCCCTGATGACGAGGGCGGTCGCGATGGCGGCCAGCCCCTCTGTGCGTCCGAGGAAGCCCAGCTTGTCGGTGGTGGTGGCGCCAAGGGAGACGGTTGCGCCGTCGAGGGCGGCTGAGAGGGCGGCTGCGGCTTCCTCTCTTCTTCCCGACATGCGGGGACGTTCGCCGATGACCTGGATGGCGACGTTGCCGATCCGCCACCCGGCCTCTGTGAGAAGGCGCAAGGTTTCGCCCAGCATGGCGGCCCCGGAGGCACCGGCCCAGCGGGGGTCGGAGGTGCCGAAGACACTGCCCAGCTCACCAAGTCCGCTTGCGGACAAAAGCGCGTCGCAGGCGGCGTGAGCGGCAACATCCGCGTCAGAGTGCCCCTCAAGAGGGGTTTCCCCCGGCCATTCCAGACAGGCGAGGTGCAGGGAACGCCCTGAAGCGCCCTCGTCTGCCCCGTCCTCGACCACGAATGCGTGGACATCCACGCCCTGTCCCACCCGAATCTCAAAAGTCATAGAAGCCAGGGTAGTCGGCATCGCAGCGCCGGGGGACTGTTGTCGGACCTGGAGCCAAGTACGATGGGGCCCATGGATCTGCGTCTTTACGATACGAAAACCGCCACCCTGCAAAACCTGGTGCCCATCCAGGACGGTCGGGTGGGAATCTATCTGTGCGGTCCGACGGTGCAGGGGATGCCCCATATTGGTCATCTGCGCGCTGCCACTTCCTTCGACGTGCTGATTCGCTGGTTGCAGCGCTACGGCCTCGACGTCACCTACGTCCGCAATGTCACCGATATTGACGACAAGATTCTCAGCAAGTCCGCTGAGTCGGGTGAAGAGTGGTGGGCGCTGGCAACCAGGTACGAACGTGAGTTCCAGAAGGCCTACGCCACCCTCGGGCTGGTTGAACCGACGGTTGAACCACGCGCGACCGGGCATATTACCGACCAGATTGCATTTATTGAGCGTCTCATTGAACGCGGCCACGCCTACAGTGATGAAACCGGCAACGTCTATTTTGATGTGCACAGCCAGCCTGACTACGGGTCGCTGACCCACCAGTCCCTGGACCAGATGCGCATGACCGAGGGCGAGACCGAGACGGAGGCGATCCTGGCCGGCAAGCGGGACACCCGCGACTTTGCGCTGTGGAAGGCGACCAAGCCCGAAGAGCCGCAGACAGCCTCATGGGAGGCGCCGTGGGGAAGAGGTCGGCCCGGTTGGCACCTGGAGTGCTCCGCGATGTCGCACCGCTACCTCGGTGAAGCCTTTGACATCCACGGCGGTGGCATCGACCTGCGTTTCCCGCACCATGAGAATGAGCAGGCGCAGTCCCACGCCGCGGGCTACGACTTCGCAAACCTGTGGGTTCACAACGCCTGGGTCACCATCGCGGGCGACAAGATGTCCAAGTCGGTGGGAAACACCCTTGACCTGCAGTCTCTGCTGCAGCAGGCCCCGGCTGCGGTCATTCGGTTCGCGCTGTCTTCGGTGCACCACCGTTCGATGATTGAGTGGTCAGAGACAACGCTGGAACTGGCGGGGAAGTCCTGGGACAAGGTCTCTTCCTTCGTAGCTGAGGGG
>CAMFDH010000089.1 GCA_945949035.1 uncultured Actinomyces sp. | reverse complement strand
CCATGTTTGGGCAGTACGGTGAGGACGTTGCGTTCGCCGCCGTCTATGTCGGCGAGGGCGATGGGGTGGTGAGCGGCTTCGTGGAGAGGCTCGACCTAACCTTCCCCCAGATCGCAGATATTGAGCGAGAAATCGCCTCCGTCTTCGGGGTGGTGGGGTTGCCCAGCCACTTCTTCATTGATGCCCAGGGCAACCTGGCTGCAACCCACGTCGGCGTTCTCAGTGAAAAAATGATGAAAGAAAAACTCGACGCGCTGGGCTAGCCGACACACTTGAGCCTGCATCCGGGCTGGCACCGGAACCAGTGCCTCCACACTCGATTGTGCCCGCACTTGCACTTGCGATTGGACTTCCCTCTGTGCTCGCGTACAAAGTCTTGCCTGCACCCACGTCTGGGTGAGAGTTCCTGTGCGTCTTGGCTCTCCAAAGGTGCCGTGGTCCTCCGCAGGTAGCAATTCCGGCTGTTTCGGGTCCGAAAACACCCCTGCGGAGGACCACGGCACCTGCGGAGGTAGAGCAAAGGGGCGCCTCCAGCTTGTGGAAGCGCCCCCTGGCAGTTGAGAGAAGTGAGCCTGGCTAGGCCAGAACCTTAGTCCTCGATTTCGGCGGTCTGTGCGGGACCACCGGTCTTCGGCTTGGTGTTAGGTGCACCGGCGATGAAGGCGTCAACCTTCTCACGGGCAACCTTGTCGACCATCTGGATGGGCGGCGACTTCATGAAGTAAGCGGCCGGTGCCCACAGCGGACCACCGATTCCACGGTCAAGAGCAATCTTGGCTGCGCGGATGGCGTCGATGACGATACCTGCTGAGTTGGGGGAGTCCCAGACCTCAAGCTTGTACTCCATCTGGATCGGAACATCACCGAAGGTGGTGCCCTCAATGCGCACGAAGGCGAACTTGCGGTCCTCGAGCCACGGCACGTAGTCCGAAGGGCCAACGTGAATGTCGCGCTCCTTGAACTCTGACTTCATGTTCGAGGTGACAGCCTGGGTCTTCGAGATCTTCTTCGACTCAAGGCGTGAACGCTGCAGCATGTTCTTGAAGTCCATGTTGCCGCCAACGTTGAGCTGGTAGGTGCGGTCGATCTTGACGCCGCGCTCTTCCATCAGGCGAACGATGTCACGGTGCGAAATGGTGGCACCGAACTGGCTCTTGATGTCGTCACCGACGATCGGCACACCGGCGTCCTCGAACTTCTTGGCCCAAACCGGGTCGGAAGCGATGAAGACGGGCAGGCAGTTGACGAAGCCACAGCCGGCGTCGATAGCGGCCTGGGCGTAGAAGCGGTCGGCCTCTTCTGAACCAACGGGAAGGTAGGAGACGAGGACGTCAACCTTGGCTTCCTTCAGAGCGGCGACAACGTCGACAGGCTCTGCGTCCGACTGCACGATGGTGTCCGAGTAGAACTCACCGATGCCGTCGAGGGTTGGTGCACGCTGAACGGTGACGCCGGACAGGGGCACCTCCGAGAACTCAACGGTGCAGTTCTGGCCCGAGAAGATGGCTTCGGAAAGGTCCTTGCCAACCTTGTCTTCGTCCACGTCGAACGCGGCTACGAACTCGACGTCGTCGATGTCGTAGTCACCAAACTGGACGTGCATGATGCCCGGAATGCGATCTTCCGGCTTGGCATCCTTGTAGTACTCAACTCCCTGGACGAGGGAGGACGCGCAGTTGCCCACGCCTACGATCGCAACGCGAATCTTGCTCATTCGGTTTCCTTTTACTGGTGACAAGCCGGAGCCGGTCAACTTATTTACCTGGTACTTCTTCGGGCCCACCCTGCACCGGCGGCTTCGGACCGTCAGAGTGGATGAGATGGTTCAGCCAGTCAAGTTCGCTTTGAGCCTGCTGACTATCTAGTTCCGCCTTGGAGCGAATCCAGAAATCCTGTGATTCCTTGGCCTCTCTACCCGCCTCTTGGCGCGCCAAAACCTGCTCGCGTCTTTCTTTGAGAAGGGCGAGTTGGGTTGCCGGAGTTGCCTTCGACATGAGGCCAATTGTGAGAGGAAGAGAGTCGTCATCCACGTCAGCTGTTGCCAGCTGAGCCGTGAGGTACTCCTGCCCGACCGGGGTGATCTGGTAGGTGACCTGCTTGCGGGTCGAGGATGTCGACTCAGTTCCTGTCTTTGCTGGCATACGAGGACCGGGAGACGTGGGGGAAGTGACGCGGATGAGTCCGCGTTCTTCCAGGCGGTGCAGCGCGGGATACAGCGAGCCGAACGAGAGTCGACGCACCGGCCCCAGGCTGCGGGAAAGCCTCTTGCGAAGCTCGTAGCCGTGAAGCGGGTACTGGAGTTCGCCGAGAATGGCTAACTCAAGCATGCTTCCACGAACACCCAAAAAAGATCCCTGGCCTATCTGAACTATGTCACCACGATGTATCGCGGTGCTACATCCAGAACACTACCAAAACGTATCGGTTCGATATGTCCATTTACGGTAGCTCGGGGAGATTAATCTGTGACGTTCGTCCCGCTTACCCTGTGTTCTGCAGGCCGGCTGAGACCCCGGAGACAGAGAGAAGCAGCAGGTGCTCCCAATCGGTGGTGTCCGGACCTTCCTCATCATCGCGGCGCAGAGCCCGAAGGGCGCGCAGCTGCAACAGTGAGAGGGCATCGACGTAGGGGCTACGTAGCTTGACGGCGGTCTGCAGGGCCGGGCGGTTGGAGAGCAGTTCGTCCTCGCCGACCGTGCGGGCCAACCAGAGGCGGGTGCGTTCCATTTCCTCCAGGATCAGTTCGGTGAGGTCTTCACGGTCGCCAAGTTCCAGGTACTCGCGCGCGATGCGGGCGTCCGCTTTGGCAAGACTCATGGCCACGTTGTCGACCACGGTCTGCAGCAGCGGCCATTCGCGGTAGGCGCGCTGAAGTAGCTCGACGTCTCCAACCGCCTCCAGTGCAGTGCCGAGGCCGTACCATCCGGCCAGGTTGATGCGGGCCTGGGACCAGGCAAAGACCCAGGGGATGGCCCGCAGGTCCTCAAGTGACTCAACCGAAAGTCCGCGCCTCGCCGGCCTCGACCCCAGTTGCAGGTGGCCGACCTCTTCCATCGGGGTCACGGTGGCAAACCACGGGGCGAACCCGGGGGCTTTGACCAGCGCGTCAAAGTGCTCGCGTGAGGTGGTACTGAGGATCTCAGAGATCTCGGCGTACCTGTTGGCTGCCTCGATGTTCCGTTTCTCAACCGAGGGCGCCACGGCCATCAGTGTCGCGCCCGCAACCTGGTCGATGTGCCGCATGGCAATGGTGGGGTCACCGTAGCGCGCAAAGACGGTTTCGCCCTGTTCGGTCAGCTTGAAGCGACCGTCGACAGAGTGGGGTGGCTGGGCCAGGATGGCGGTGTTGGTCGGTCCGCCCCCGCGCCCGAGAGTGCCGCCGCGGCCGTGGAAGAGCGTTAGCTCGAAGCCGTGGTCCAGTGCCCACTGCGTGATCTGGGCCTGCGCCTGATAGAGGGCGAGGTTCGCAGCCAGGGGGCCGACATCCTTGGAAGAGTCGGAGTAGCCCAGCATGACCTCGATCTTCCCATCGCGCTGCTCCAGGCTGCGGGCGAGGTCGGGGTTGGCCAGTGCCGCTTCGAGAATCCGCGGGGCATTGCGCAGGTCCTCGAAGGTTTCGAACAGGGGGATGACGTTGAGGACGGGTTCGGCACCGGAGTAGCGGGCCAGTTCGTAAACCGCACCCAGGTCATCTGCCGACTGGGTGAATGAGACGATGTAGCGCCCCGCCGCCCTTGGCCCGTAGCGGTGCTGTAGCTGGGCAATGGCGCGGAAGACCTCGAGGATCTCCTCCGTCTCCGGGGTGGGTTCCTCGCCGCGTCGCAGTGCCTCGAGGTTGCGGGCGTGAACAGCAGAGTGCTGCCGAACCTCAAGCTCAGCCAGGTGGAAACCAAAGGTCTCGACCTGCCAGATCAGGGTCTGCAAATCGCCGTAGGCCTGTCGCGGAGCGCCAGCCTGAAGTAGCGAATCCTGAACGACCCGCAGTTCAGCCAGCAGTTCAGCAGGGTCCGCATAGCCGAGGTCGGCGTGGCGGGCCCTTGTGGCTGAAATGCGGCGGGCCACCAGCGTCAGCACCTGCTTGTGCGGTTCGTTGGGGGCGCGAAGAGTGGCATCGGAGGCGCCGTCCTCGTCCGCCGCGGCCATCTGCAACCAGAGTCGGATCAGGGCATCGGAGGCAGGAGTGGCATCGGAGTCCAGGGTGACGGTGCGGGCCAGTTGGTCTGCGGCGCCCTCTAGACCCCGCAGGATGTGGTCCGAGGCAATTGCCATCGACTTCTTAGTGACCGAGGCGGTGACAAACGGGTTGCCGTCACGGTCCCCGCCGACCCAGGTGCCCAGGCGCATGAAGGCAGGCACAACCGGTTCCTTCAGGCCCGAAGCGGGACCCTGCAGCGCATCGTCAACGTAGCGGTACATGTTGGGAATGGTTTCGAACAGGGTGGTATCGAAGATAGCCATGATCGAGCGCACCTCGTCCTCGGGCCGCGGCCTGGTGGTCCGAATCGGTGAGGTGCGGTAGAGGGTGTCGATCTCCGCGAGAAGCCCGCGCGTGATCCTGCGCTGGGCAGCTACATCAGTTGCCGCCGCGTCGCGCTCGGTGAGCAGTTCGGAAAGGCGGCGAATACTTGAGGACACAGCGCGACGCCGCGCCTCGGTGGGGTGGGCTGTGAAGACCGGGTGGAAGCGCAGCTTTGCAAAGCGTCGCGCGGCCTCGTCCTCCCCAGTCTCATCGGAACGCTTCACCAAGGCTTTGGGAAGGGTGTCGGTGTCGGCCTCTATCTCTGCACGCCCATCACGCACCCGCCGCACCCGCTGCTGTTCCTCCGCCAGGTTCACCAGGTGGAAGTAAACGGTGAAAGCCCGCGCCACCTCATCCGCCCTCTGCACCGAGAATGAGTCGGCGATGCGGGTGGCCTGCTCGAATGTTTCGGGGGAGTGATCACGGTAGGCCCGGATGGTGGCGTGACGCAGACGCTCGACGTCCTCGAGCAGACCCGGGGAACCACTCTCTTGCAGAATCTGCCCCAGCAGGGTCGAAAGCACGCGGACATCGGCCCGTAGCTGGCCGGCAATCTCGTGCTCAGCCTCCGGGCTTTCCTCGGTCGACAGGGGGGTGTTACTGATCTCTGACATGCTGCAACACTAACCGGGACTATCGTCCCTGGGTGGGGTCGCGCCAGGTTGTGGAAGGTTCAGCGCCGGCGAATGCGCCGCAGTTCCCGCTCGTAACTGCCGCCCGGCACCGCTTTCTTGCCGTGGTGGTGCCATTCCAGAATGTGCTCGCGGCTGAACGAGGACGAACATCTGCCGCAGGAAACGACCCGTCGCGGCGCAGCGTGGAGGGACTTGCCGAGGCCGCAGCGCGGGCAGGTTCCCACCCAGGCAGCTGCCGGTTGCGGCAGGCTGGGTGGCAGCAGCGCTTTGGGTTCAGCGCCTACGCGGACCGCAATCTTCTTCCAGTGGGTATCGTGGCCGTGCTTGGCTCCGGCGAGGGCGTGGGCGACCTCGTGCAGAACCACGTTGCGCATGGCCTCTTCGGGGTAGATCCGGGCCAGGGTTCGCGACAGGGTGATCTCACTGCGAGAGTGGTAGCAGCAGCCCGCCCGGCGTTTGGCTCGGTCCCACCGCACGGTCCACCCGTGAAGTCCGTAGTGGTCGAGGACGGAGCGGGCGTACGCAACCGCATCGAAACCCTCCCCGGACTGCAGGTCCTGGGTCACGGACGCTCCAGCGTCTCAAGCCGCCTCAGCACACGCTGCGAAGAAACCCGGGCCGAGGTGCCAAGGGACTGGGCAAACAGGGAGACACGCAGCTCTTCGATCAGCAGCCGAATCTCACCCAGTTCACGCGCGTCAGCGGGGTTGTAGATGCGGCCCGCCAGGGTCTGTTCCACCCGGGTGAGGGTACGTTCGACCTCGGCAATCTCCTCGGAGTTGCGCCGGTCGCGCTCCAGTTCACCCCCGCCTCGAGAAGCCCTCTTGACCCGCTCGGCATCGGCCAGCAGGTAGCG
>CAMFDH010000088.1 GCA_945949035.1 uncultured Actinomyces sp. | reverse complement strand
ACGCGCGAAACAGAAGCCCGCCCGGGCGTGGCTGTCACGTGGCGCCGTATCAGAGTGCTCGTCATGGTTTCCGGTCCGAAGTGAGCTTGGGACGGCTACTTCTGAGCCTGGAACGCTGCTGTCAGTCCCTTGAGGACCTCGATGTATGACGGCATATCTTCCGTGAGGTAGAAGTCGGCGGGAAGGATGTAGATGGCCTGGTTTTCGACGGCCGGTACGGTAGAGAGCGCGGTTGATCCGTTGATCAGCTCCAGCGCCGGGGTGCTCTCACCACCCGTGGAAACAGCAGCATCACGGTCCAAGACAATGAGGAAGTCCGGGTTTGCCTGCGCGATAGCTTCGATAGAGATGTCGTCACCCTGGTGGTTGGTTGTTCCAGCCGTATCGAGAGCCGGGGTGAGTTCGAGGAGTTCGAAGAAGACTGAAGCGCCGCGCCCATCGTTGGGGTTGGAATAGCGGATCTCGTTGGCGTTGGTAACCAGGCCCATGACAGTCATGGTCGGGTCATAAGCGTCGCGACCCGCGGCTACGGCCTCATCAAACTGCTCAATGAGGGCGGTGGCCTCGTCCTCTTGGCAGAAGAGCTGGCCGAGAAGTTCGACCTGGGCGGTGGCGTACTCAACCGGGGTGAGTTCGGTGTTCGTCATATCGATGAACGCCGCTTCCGGAGCGGCCTGCTTCATCTTGTCGGCATGGTCGTTGTAGCGGTAACCGTTGATGATGAGGGTCGGGTCCGCCACGATGACCTGGTCAAAGTTGGGTTCTGCATGACTCCCGGTGTCAAGGATTTCTTCATTCGCTGTCCAGGGGTTGTTCGGGGACATGATGGTGCGGGGGGCGGCACTCGGCGTGATTCCCCAGCTGCTGAGGATCCCAAAGGCGCGGTTGTCGGTGACGACAACGCTGTCAGCACTTTCGACAATGACGTCATTTCCCGCCATGTCGGTGACGGTGAGGGGATAGGCGCAGTCGTTAGAAGAAGGCGCGGTAGCTGAGCTCTGCGAACTCGGATCCGCCTCTGGGGTCCCTGCCGTACAGCCGGTGAGAGCCAGGGTTGCTGTTGCGGTTACGGCCAGGGCCGGCAGGGCAAAGCGCTTCGAAAGCGACATGCGGGATCTCCTCGATCAAGTCACGCTAGCGGGACCGCATGTCCCATTCGCCAAATCTAGAAGTTAGGGTTGCCTAACCTCACTTGCCAAGCATAGGGCCCAGATCTATTTAGGTGCAAACACCCTTGCGTAAATGGGCTGCTTTTTCGCCGAATTGCAAGAGTCCGCCCCGCATCATCTCGATACGGGGCGGACTCAGTGCTTTTCTATTTAGGCGATCCTGTTGACCTCGAAGGAATAGCGGGGATTGACGAATGCCTCCTGCGCCTCAACGAGGAGCAGTTCGGTCGAATCTGCTCTGTATGTTGCTTCAACGAGCTCAAAGATTGAGGCGGCGGTCCGGGCAAGTGCCTCGGGAACACTCCCAGTCTCAACCAGTGTCGAAGCAAACAGTGCAGCGGTGACGTCCCCTGAACCGGAGGGGTGGAAGTCGAGGAGGGGCGTCTGCACCAGCCAGGCACCCTCATCACTGACCGCAAGCATCTCGATGGTGTTGGCGGGAGCGTCAGGGCGAGCTACCGAGGTGACGAGGACGGTGGTGGGACCGAGTGCTCGAACTGCGGCGACCGAATCGAGGGTCTCCTCGAGTGTGTGCGGGTCGGTTCCGGTGAGGAACCCAAGTTCGAACTGGTTTGGAGTGATGATGTCAGCCTGGGGGACCACCCGGTCCCGCACCAGTTCCTGCACTTCAGTGGAGACGAAACAGCCCTTGAGGGCGCTTCCCAGTACCGGGTCGCAGGCGTACACAGCTTCTGGGTTACGTTCCTTGGTGAGTTTCACCGAGTCCAGAATGGCGTCGCCGATATCGTTTCCTCCCTGGTAGCCAGAGAGGACCAGAGCCGTGTCGTTGAGACCTCCGCGGGCGTCCACGCCCTCGACCACGTCGCGGACGTTCTGACCCGACATCATGGATCCCTTCCAGTGGCCGTAGCCGGTGTGATTCGAGAACAGCACGGTGTTGACCGGCATGACCTCGTGTCCCATTCTCTGAAGAGGGAAGGCTGCGGCGGAATTGCCAACGTGCCCGTAGGCGACCGCTGACTGGATCGACAAGATTCTCATGGGGTCAATGTTGCACTGAAGACAGGGATGGTGGCAAAGAGCAATTACAGAATGAACACCCAGAGCGTCAGTGTTCACGCTAACATTGGCACCATGAAGCCGAATGAACTACTTGTGAAACTCAGTGATGGATCGCTCGATGAAGAGCTGGGGATGCTCTATGGCACCAGACGGTCACAGCTTTATGGTGCTCGCGCCAGATTCTGTCACCTGGTCGAAACCTATGAGGAGGCGTTCCCCGGAACGGAGGCCACCCTGGTCACGGCGGCGGGACGCACCGAGATGGCTGGCAACCACACGGACCATCAGCACGGGCGCGTCCTGGCGGCCTCGGTATCGATGGACATGATCGCCTGCGCGGGTCGGAACGGGACCAGCGAGATCCGGATCCTTCAGGAGGGGTACCCCCAGTTGGTGCTTGACATCAGCGACCTGGAGATCCGTGAGGACGAAGTCGGGAGGTTCCCGGCACTTGTTCGGGGGGTTGCCAAGGGCATCACTGATAGGGGTTACCTGCTCGGAGGCTTCAACGCGGTGGTTGACTCCCAGGTGCTGGCGGGCTCCGGCCTTTCCTCATCGGCGGCCTACGAGGTGCTGATTGGTAACATTCTCAACGCTCTCTACTGCAGCGGAGAAGTGCCTCCTGTCGCCCTAGCGCAGATTGGACAGTTTGCAGAGAACGTCTACTTCGGGAAGCCCTCCGGCCTCATGGACCAGATGGCCTGCGCCATCGGGGGTGTCATAAGCATTGATTTCAACGACCCCGCCCACCCCGTGGTCGAACAGATTGACTTTGAGATGGAGCAGTCCGGACACGTCCTCTGCATCATTGACTCTGGCGCCGACCACGCTGATCTCACTGACGACTACACCGCCATCACACACGACATGGGTGCTGTGGCGCAGTACTTCGGTGTCGAGAAGCTGCGGGATGTCGAACCGGCCAGGTTCTGGTCTGAGCTGTCGGGTCTGCGGGAGGCCACCAACGACCGCGCAGTTCTGAGAGCCATCCACTTTTTCGAGGATGATGCTCGTGTCCCCGAGTTAGCGCAGTCGTTGACGCGTGGTGACTTCGAGCGTTTCCTGGGCCTGGTCAAGGACTCAGGTATGTCGTCGGCGCGTCACCTGCAGAATATCTACTCGGACTCGACTCCCGAGGACCAGGCGGTGGGACTGACGATCGCGCTTGCGGAACACCTCCTGGGACCAGCGGGGGCCGTGCGGGTCCACGGCGGTGGATTTGCGGGAACGGTTCAGGCCTACGTTCCCGAGGACGAAGCCGCAGAGTTCAAGCGGGGGATTGAGGCGGTCTTGGGTCCCGATATGTGCCACATCCTGCAGGTTCGTCCCATCGGAGGAGCCGTGGTGGGGTAGGGGCAATGACCTCCGCTTTGAGCGGAAGCACTGCAATCACCCTCTCACTTCGGAGGCCCAGGAATAGACTCGAGGAATGGAACAACCTGCCGTTACCTCGAACTCAATCGTCATCCCCATGGCTGCTGAGGACATGACCGAAGTCGTCCGCCAGATGCGCGAAGACTTCACCCGAATGATGATGGAGTACCAGTTCGCCGTCGACGAGGTACTCACCAAGGTCAACATCCTTCGTCAGGAGTTCATCCACCTGCAGCGCTACAATCCGATTGAGCACGTCTCCTCAAGGGTGAAAGCCCCAGAGAGCATCGTCGGTAAAATGCGCTCGCGGGGGGTTGCGCCGAGCATTCAGGCGATTAGGGAGAACATCCACGACATCGCAGGCATCCGGATTACCTGCAGCTTCATTGCCGACACCTACAGGATGCTTGAGGCACTGACCTCTCAGGATGACGTCACGGTTGTTCAAATCAAGGATTACATCGCACAACCCAAGCCCAATGGTTACAAGAGTCTTCACGCAATCATCGACATTCCGGTCTTCCTCTCTACCGGGCCCATTCGCGTGCCGGTTGAAGTGCAGATTCGCACGGTAGCCATGGACTTCTGGGCCACATTGGAGCACAAGATCTTCTACAAGTACGAGGGCGCAGTTCCGGACCACCTGGTCGAGGAACTGACCCAGGCCGCTCAGGCCGCTGAAAACCTCGACCTGCGGATGGAACAGCTGCACCGTGAAGTGCACGGGAACTCAAACGGTCAGGATGATGCGCAGACACAACTGTTCGATGAAGCCCTCCTTCGAGAACTCTGGCAGGGGGCCAAGAAAGTACGCAGGGGTTAGCGGCGCCTTTTCGCCGTCTGCGTGAACCCGAAGTGGGGACTGGGATACCCCCACTCCTCGGCCTAGGCTTGCTCCATGGCAACTATTGAGAGTGCGTTTCACGACCTCGAGCAACTCGTTGGTCGGGCTTCCACCTTCGACTTTGGTGTTCCAGCCCCACTGTCAGGCACCACTGTGCGCGACTCAGCAGTCCTCATCCTTTTCGGTGTCCTGGACACCACCCCGGCCGAAGCCACCGCGAGCGCTGCACCGCATGAACTAGATCTTCTTCTACTGCGCCGTTCCGACTCTCTCAGCCACCACCCAGGTCAGATTGCTTTTCCCGGGGGAGGACGAGATCCCGAAGACGCGAGCCCCATCGCTACCGCACTTCGAGAGGCCCGGGAAGAAACCGGACTTCCGGGAAAGGGAGTCACCGTCCTCGGCGAACTTTCCAATGTCCACCTCATCAACAGTGGCAATCTTGTGACACCAGTCCTTGCCTGGTGGAACGAAAAGCACCCCCTGGTTCCGGACGGCACAGAGACCGTCGATGTCTACAGGGTTCCCGTGGGAGAGCTCCTCAGCCCAGACGCTCGAGGATCCTCCCTTCTCAGGCACGGAGGCGAGACCTTTACCGGACCGCTTTTCGTCCTCGGCCCACAGTTTGACGGCCAGATTGTCTGGGGTTTCACCGCGATGATCCTTGACCGACTGTTTGAAGAGCTGGGTTGGACGGTTCCCTGGGACTCCGGGCGAACCATCGATCTCTCGACCCGTGTTCTGGGTCGAGCATGAGCGGAACTTCGCCACTGCTAGGCCTGCCACAGCCCCTCAAAGTTGTGGTCATTGGGGCGGGCCAGGCGGGTCTTGCGGCCGCATACTTCCTCCGGGCGCGCGGCCTGAACGTCGGATCAGACTTCATAGTCCTCGACGGCAACGACGGACCGGGTGGGGCATGGCGGGACCGCTGGGATTCACTCACGCTGGGCGGCGCTCACCGCATCCACCCGCTACCCGGCATGGACCTGCCCTCATCCGCTCCAGAGGAACCAGCCAGGCACTTCGTTACCCGCTACTACCAGCGCTACGAAAAGGCATTCGAGCTGGGAATCCGCCGTCCCGTTCGGGTCCACACAGTCCACTCGGTGCGTTTCGAGGGCGAACCGGCATTTCGAGTCCAAACCACCTTCGGGACCCTCATCACCCGCGCGATCATCAACGCCACCGGAACCTGGAACCGCCCGTTTATTCCGCACTACCCGGGGGTCGAAAAGTTTCGTGGAGCAAGGTTACACACCCGCAATTACCGCGATGCAGAAGACTTCAAGAACCGCCGCGTCCTCGTGGTGGGAGGGGGAACCTCGGCGGCACAGTTCGTCCAGGAACTGGGAAGGGCCGGGGCCGAGACGGTGTGGACCACGCGGGGAGTTCCACGCTGGACCTCAACCAACTTCGACGACGAGTGGGGAGCTGACGTAGAGAGACAGGTGACAGAACGCACCACCCAGGGGCTGCGTCCCGTCTCAGTGGTGGCCACAACCGGAATTCCTCTGGTCGAACGCTACATCCCAGATATCCGGTCCGGCCTTCTTGTGAGCCGCGGTTCCATCGTCAGGTTCAACGAGCACAGCGTCATCCTCGACGGCCCCGGCCCC
>CAMFDH010000087.1 GCA_945949035.1 uncultured Actinomyces sp. | reverse complement strand
TGCCTGCGCGACACCACAAAGCTGGCCCCAGCAGACGCCCATGCGGGGCAGAGGGCGATCGAATCCGGGCAGATCTCCCTTCGTGGAGCCGACCGCATCCTGCGTCTGGCCTGGTCGGTTGCCGACTGGGAGGGACACGTAACCCCAAGTACGGAAGACATGGCACGAGCCATTGAGCTGAGAGGCCAAGAGGAGAGAATCAGATGAAATATGACGATCCAGACTGGGTGGCGGCAGCGTGGTCCAACCTCGCCGAACCAGGTGATACCTGGGCCGGAGCTCTGCGAAGAAGCCTCGGTGACGCCGAAGCACTCCGCTGGGCTGCTGAGTCTCCCGGTGGCTTTCCTGAAGGAGTACCAGGGCCGGCGGGACAAACAGGGGCGGGGGCCGCTGCGGGATGGCGAGCAGCGCACCGTCGTTGGCAGCCACGTTTTGAGGACCTCAATGTTGAACGCGACCTCGTTCAGCTGGAGCAGATGGGGGGACGCCTCGTCACACCCGGGGACTCCGAATGGCCCACTCAACTGAACGACCTTGAGGATCGTGCGCCTGCCGCTCTCTGGGTCAGGGGTGGGGTGCTGTTGAGCTCAAGGGAAGATCCCGCAGTTTCCATAGTCGGAGCTAGGGCTGCGTCCGCGTATGGAATGCGAGTGGCTTCCGAGATCGCCTTTGACCTGGCTGAGGCCGGGTTGACCGTCGTTTCTGGCGGAGCCTACGGGATCGATGCGGCGGCACACCGAGGGTCCCTTGATGCGGCGGCTGACCGGCGCGCCCGTTCTGCTGAAAACGGTCTGTCCTCCGGTGGATACCCGCCGACTGTAGCGGTGATCTGCGGGGGACTAGGAAGCCTCTATCCTCCGGGAAATGAGAGCCTTTTCAGACGGATTCTCGCGGAAGGAGGGGCCATTGTCGCGGAAGTGCCACCCAGATTCCGTCCCGCACGCTGGCGTTTTCTCGAACGCAACCGACTGATTGCCGCATGGAGTGACATCACCGTAGTTCCCGAGGCCGGACTGCGGTCCGGAGCTCTCGCGACCGCCAATCGTGCAGTGGAGCTTGGTCGGGATGTGGCTGCCGTACCCGGCCCCGTGACTTCCTCAGCCTCTGCTGGCCCGCACTCCCTGATCAAAGAGGGGGCGGCACTGGTTGAATCAGCGCGGGATGTCATTGAGATCATGGTGGGGGTTGGGGCCGCGGGGGACTCGGACGAGGGCGAGCGAGTGTCGCTAGCTTCTCGCAACCCCTATGCCCCGACCAGCCAGGTTGATGGCAAGCTCGCGACTCTTGACCCTGTGGCACGCAGGGTTTACGAAGCCCTGCCGGCAGCCAGTTCCACTTCGGTTGACCGGGTGGTGAGGGCCGCAGGTCTCTCTGCGGAGGAGGTCGGAGGCGCGCTACTTTCTCTGAACCTGGCGAACCTGGCACATCGTGAGGGGGAGAAGTGGGCGCGGGCATCTTGACTGGTAACCTCGGCTGCGCAGACTGCGGGTGGGTACCATCGAAGAATGACTCAACAAACCGTTGGTGACGTAATGGAGCAGTGGGATCGACTCCTGAGGATGCGCCTGGGACGCAGTGACAACACTGCGAGGGCCTACCTAGCGGACATTCGCCAACTCCTTGAGTTCTGTTCGGTTCCCCTCGATGCTCCGGCCGCGGATCTGGCAGCAAGTCTCACCACACGAAACCTCCGCGCCTGGCTCGCCGGGCGAACCACCACCAATCATGCTCGTTCAACGGTGGCTCGCAACGCAGCCGCGGTTCGAGGCTTTACCGGATACCTTCTCGCCGAGGGCGTGCTGCCTACCGACCCGGGCTCTGTACTTGAAGTTGCCAAACCTGACTCCAGACTTCCTACAGTTCTCGCTCAGAACGAAGTTGGAGTGCTACTCGAGAGAGCTCGTGAGGAGGCGGAGGAGGGGAGTGGTGGTGTTGAAGCCGTCCGCGACTGGGCCGCCGTGGAACTGCTCTACTCCGCGGCCCTACGCGTCGCTGAACTGGTGGGCCTCAATCTCGACGACATTGACTTCGCCGCACAAACCGTTCGTATCCGCGGCAAGGGAAACAAGCAGCGAGTAGCCCCCTTCGGAGTGCCGGCATCACGAGCCCTTAAAGCCTGGATTGCGGTGCGCTCGGAGTTGGAGTCTCCCAGTTCTCCCGCCAGCGCACTATTCCTTGGAAAGCGGGGAGGGCGCCTCGACGCAAGGATCGTTCGCGGAGGCCTCCACAGGCTGTCAGCACGGGCCCAGGTTCGGGACGTTGCCCCGCACGACCTGCGACACTCCTCAGCCACCCACCTCCTTGAAGAGGGGGCTGACCTGCGGTTTGTTCAGGACTATCTGGGCCACGCCTCGCTTCAGACCACCCAGCGCTACACCCACGTCGACTCTCGACGGCTGCGCGAGGTCTACCAGCGCAGCCATCCGCGTGCCTAGCAGATAGACAGCTCAGTCGACCGGCTTCAAGACAGAGGGACCGAACAGCAGTCGGGTGGGATCGACATACTCGTTCTTCCCAAAGCGGGCCCCCCAGTGCAGGGTCCCGGGGGAGTGTCCGTCCTCGACGGTTGCAATCGGGTCGCCACGACGCACGAACTCACCGGTCTGGACCAGGGGAACAACGGGCTCATAGGTCGAGCGCAGACCATCATCGTGGAGGATAGAAACAGTCTGCCGATCAAAGACCAGACCCGCGTGTACGACCGTGCCGCTTGCGGGAGCCACAATAACTGAACCAACAGGTGCGGCAAGATCAACGCCACGATGGCCGCGGAGCCAGGGCAGCGCTGGGGGATCAAAAGCACGGTTAATCGAAACTGGATCTTCCGTGGGCCACGACCAGGCCGAGGTTAGATCGGTAGGGCCTAACCGGCTAGCTCCCGGAGAGAGGAGCATAGTTAGAGCAAGCAGACTCGCTAGGGGTGAAACCAACCCGATCACCGCGTGCAACGTGACCGCCTCCATTTCTCTAGATCGAGCCCATCGTCGTCCTCTTGCAGTCAGACTGGACGCGCATGCCTAACACCCTGGGGATTTCGGCGTAGTAACGGCCCTGTGGGGCACTTTTGTGGGTCGGGACTCACACGGTGGGGGTGATGCCCAAGGGTCTTCTTCATCTAGACTTGTCGAGCACCTGTTCGCAGGTGACTTCGCGTGTCATTTTCCGACTGTGCAGGTGGTCCAAACCTGTGGCAGCGGGACGCGGGGGCGATGGTCCTAAGGCGCTTCCGGTCATGACACCAGGGTTTGCAATCTGACTTTCCAGTCACGGCTGCAGACACAACCAAAACCAGGGCCCCCGGGCCCGCAATATGTTGCTTTGGCAACGAAAGGACGAACATGGCTGTTGTAACCATGCGTCAGCTGCTCGAGAGCGGCGTGCACTTCGGTCACCAGACCCGTCGCTGGAACCCCAAGATGGAGCCCTACATCCTCACGGAGCGTAACGGCATCTACATCATCGACCTCCAGCAGACCCTCAAGGCAATCGACTCGGCTTACGAGTTTGTCAAGGAAACCGTCACCCGCGGTGGCACCATCCTCTTTGTTGGCACCAAGAAGCAGGCTCAGGAAGCCGTTGCCGAACAGGCTTCGCGCGTTGGTATGCCCTACGTCAACCACCGTTGGCTCGGCGGCATGCTCACCAACTTCCAGACGGTTTCCAAGCGTCTCGCACGCTTGAAGGAACTCGAGCAGGTTGACTTCGACGACGTCGCTTCCTCGGGCTTCACCAAGAAGGAACTTCTGATGAAGCGCCGCGAGCGCGACAAGCTTTCCCGCACCCTCGGTGGCATCCGTGACATGGGCAAGGTTCCCTCGGCTATCTGGGTTGTCGACACCCCCAAGGATCACCTTGCAGTTGCTGAGGCAGCCAAGCTGAACATCCCCGTCATCGCCATCCTCGATACCAACTCTGACCCGGATGAGGTCGAGTACGGAATCCCGGGTAACGACGATGCCATTCGCGCCGTCTCCATCCTGACCCGCGTCATCGCCGACGGCGTCGCAGAGGGCCTGCTGGCTCGCTCGGCTCCCAAGAAGGATGACTCGGCAGCAGCAGATGCAGCTGAGCCCCTGGCTGAGTGGGAGCGCGAGCTCCTCGAGCAGTCCGCAACCGAGGAAGTTGCAGTCGCAGTTGAGGCCGAGGTTGTTGAGCCTGAGGTTGTTGAGGTCGCGGCTGACGCTGCCGACCAGGCCTGAGCAGAATCTACGGACAGGAGAAACCTAGGAATGGCAAAGTACACACTTGCTGACGTGAAGGCTCTGCGCGAGGCAACTGGCGCCGGCATGATGGACGTCAAGAACGCCCTCGTCGAAGCCGAGGGTAACTACGACGAGGCAATGAAGATCATCCGCATGAAGGGCCTCAAGTCCCTTTCAAAGCGTGAGGGTCGCGAAGCCTCCGCAGGCCTAATCGTTGCATCCGTTTCGGATGACAACCGGGTCGGCGTCATGGTTGAGGTCAACTCCGAGACCGACTTCGTCGCCAAGAACGACAAGTTCATCGGTTTCGCAAACGAGGTTCTGGCAGCAGCAGTTGCTTCTGAGGCCGCTGACCTCGAGGCGCTGATGGCAGCACCTTCGGGCGAAGAGACGGTCCAGGACCTGGTTGACGCCATGGGTGCGCAGATCGGTGAGAAGGTTGTTGTGAGTCGCGTGGCTCGTGTAGAAGGCGACTACGTCGGCCTCTACCTGCACCAGACCAGCGCTGACCTTCCGGCTCAGATCGGTGTCCTTGTGGCCACCGATGAGAAGGGCGAGAAGGTTGCTCGTGACATTGCGATGCACATCGCCGTGTTCAAGCCCCGCTGGCTCCACAAGGATGTCATTCCCTCGGAAATCATTGACACCGAGCGTGAGACCCTGACGGCTATCACCCTCAACGAGGGCAAGCCGGAGCACATCGTCCCGAAGATCGTTGAGGGTCGTCTCTCAGCGTTCTACAAGGAGAACACGCTCCTCGAGCAGGACTACGCCAAGGATCCTTCGGTTTCCGTTGGAAAGGTTCTGGACAGTGAGGGCTCGGCTGTTTCCGAGTTCGTTCGCTTCCAGGTTGGCGCCTAGTAACAACTAGTGGTTTGGGCTCCCGTCCTCGTCAGAGGGTGGGAGCCCTCCCTTAACCGGAGCTTTGCAATGTCCCATTCGCACAGTGATGGGCTTCGCATCGGACCGGTATGGTGCCAGACGAGGGTGTCTGTCGCCTAAACTCTTGCTCGTATGCCTATGGAAGGAGCCAGGATGGCCAACAAGCGACGCAGGGTTCTGCTCAAGCTCTCGGGTGAGGTGTTCGGGGGCGGGAAAGTCGGTCTTGACCCAGAGGTGATCCGTCAGGTTGCAGAGCAGATTGTTACAGCTGTAAGCGCGGGTGTTCAGGTCTCAGTTGTTGTTGGCGGCGGAAACTTCTACCGGGGTGCGGAACTCTCCGAGTACGGGCTGGATCGTGCTCGTGCCGACTACATGGGCATGCTTGGAACCGTCATGAATGCCCTGGCACTTCAAGACTTCCTGGACAAGGCTGGGGCAGCGACCCGAGTCCAGACGGCAATCACGATGACGCAGGTTGCCGAGCCGTACATTCCACTACGAGCTATCCGCCACATGGAGAAGGGGCGTGTAGTTGTCTTTGGGGCCGGTTCAGGAATGCCGTTCTTCTCGACGGACACCGTCGCTGCACAGCGCGCCCTCGAAACCCACTGCGATGAGTTGCTGGTAGCAAAGAACGGCGTAGATGGTGTCTACACCGCGGACCCCAAGCTGGACCCTGAGGCGCAACTCCTGCAGACGCTCACCTACGATGACGCACTGCAGCGTCAGCTTCGTGTCGTCGATGCGGCCGCATTCGCCCTCTGCCAGGAAAATGGTCTTTCAATGCGCGTCTTTGGCATGAATGAGCCGGGGAACATCACGCGGGCCCTCATGGGTGAGACAATCGGAACATTGGTGACCACCACTAACAACCAGGATGGGAAGTAAGACAGTGATTGACGAAATTCTCTTGGATACCGAAGACCGGATGGGTAAGGCCGTAGAGGCCACGCAGAA
>CAMFDH010000086.1 GCA_945949035.1 uncultured Actinomyces sp. | reverse complement strand
GTCGGCGATCACGTGGGACAGCCACCCTGACGTTGCCGCCAGCATGACCGACTCCGGGGGAAGGTCGGCGGAGATTCCGAACATGAGCAGCGCCACCGCAGCCCCAAGGACTAACATCCGCTCCGCCCTCCGGAACATCTTCCGGCAGACGGCAGCGCATCCGGCGGCCAGTACGGCAGTGCCAAACGAGCTGTGCCCCACCAGGAAAGCTCCAAAGCCCATGGCCGCAGTGAATGCCAGTGTGTGGGTAAGTGCTCGATGGCTGGGGTCGATACCCCTCTTCTCCGCTTCGGTGAACTTCGACCGGTCGTACTTGGTGGCCAGTACGGTGCGCGCAGCCGTTGACAATCCGTGGAGGGCTGTGTGCACCGGAGCCCCAAGGGCCTTGGTGATCGTCGAGTTCGGATGGTCGATGTCCGGCCCCAGGGAGAACCCCATCGAGATTGCGGAGAGCATGACGACCTCAAGCGGCGGGAACCCCGAGCTGATCGCCACAGGCGTCGTTACTGAGATCCCGATCAAGACGTGTGTGCGGCCGTCCATGAACTTTCTTCCCTACCTTGGTTACGTACCCTTGAGATCTGTAAAACTTCCGACGGTCACAGGCGGGGCAGCTCCAATCGGCCAGCTTGTGAATACCGGCAACGAAAAAATGCTCGCAATGGCGGCATTCGAGTAGCGCGAAGCCCTTGTAAGACTGGAGAACATCCAAGTTCTCCGTCTGGGCGGCTCTTTTCAGCACCTTCGGGATGGGAGTGCGGCGTTCACGCCCCGGGAACTGTTCTCCGGGGCCGCCTTCGATCACGTGAAGCATCCTTACCTCTCGCCTCCCCGCTCCTCAGCCGGGAGAGGGGAGGGCGGGGTGAGGGTCCAGCACTGGCAGGGCTTCCTGCCGCACATGATGCACATGGGGAGATCTCTCCTTCTTTTTGACGTTGAGAGGATTTGATGACTTCATCGCGCTTACTTGCAGGACTCATGGCCTAGGCCAAGGTTGCGCATGAAAGGATCCACCCTCAGGCGGCGTCCGCACCTATAAGACTGACCGCGCTGGAGCCCTGGCGGACAAAACGAGTCGGGTTGATGTCCGAGCCGTAGCTCGGGCTGGTGCGGACCTCGAAGTGAAGGTGCGGGCCGGTGGAGTTTCCGGTCGACCCGGAAAGACCGATCGGCTGACCTCCTTCAACCTCGTCACCTGCCTTCACGTCGAGACGCGAGAGGTGGGCGTACTGGCTGTACAGGTTCTGCTGGTGCTGAATGACTACCTGATTGCCGTACGATCCTCCGTCTCCGGAGGAGACCACCGTTCCCGAGGAGGCCGCCCGGATGATCGTGCCCGTCGAGACGGGGAAGTCGATACCTGTGTGGCTGCCGGAGGCCCACAGGGCTCCGGACTTTCCGTAGTTGAGGGTCGGTTCCACGCTGACGGGGCTGGACCAGTCACCGAAGGGGACGGGACCCGAAACGGGACTGACGTCATGGGCGGAGGCCACTCCTCCAGATTCGAGCAAGTACCCCCCGGTGATCGCGTTGGCGGCGGCGTTGACTGCCCCAATCCCTAAAAAGGCGCCCACAGCGAGAGCTTGCGGCCTGCGGAGGAACCTCATGCCAGACACGTCCGCTTCTTGTGCAGGCAGGGGATGGCGGCAACCACTGTGATGGTTCGACTGTCCGGGTCCGCCGTGTAGGTCATGTGGTAGTCGCCGACGGCGACCCAGGTGGCCCTCCCCCCAGCGTGCCGAATGTTGCGGGTGCGGGCGTCAGTCCCCAACTTCTCCACTTCGGTGAGAAATCCTTCACGCTGCATGGATGTCCAGGACAGAATTCCGGCGATGATGTGATTGGCGAGTACGACGCTGTACTCCGGTACGGCGTTCATCTTCTTTCCTCTCTGATTCGTCAGACGTGCTGTAGCGGCCTCCGGCGTGGGACCGCGTTGGGTGGCGTTCAGTAGGCTTCGTTGATTCCGTCAATTCCGCCCTTCCCCGGGTATCGGCTCCAGGCGTAGGCGCATGCAGTAACGATGTTGGCCACCGGGTCGAAACGGTCGTCGGCGTCGGCGGTCACTCCGGCCTGGTCATAAGCGGACTGGGGGAGCTTGTGCGCCTCGAAGGTCGGGGGAATGACTTGGAGCAGACCGCATGAGGGGATTCCGTTGCGTGCGTTGATGTCTGTGTGGTTGCAGATGGAGGGGTTACCTCCGGACTCTCGGATGATGTTCCGATGAACGCCCTCGTAGGTTCCTGGGATGTTCTCTTGGGACATCACCTTGAGGGCTTCTCGAATCCAACCGTCGAGCTGCTTGTTACTGGCGGGCTTTCCGTTTATCCGGGACTCGGCCGAGGCGTTCGCCTGCTGAGGGAGGAAGCTATTGACAGCTGATCCGATGATCCCCAGCGAGGCGAACCCTACGAAGGCAACGACGACCCCGGTGCCCTTCCGCGATTTCACGAAGGACTCCTTCTCGGTCAGGCGGTCGGGATACCGTTCATCAGCTCGACGACGCTGTTGGCGATGGTGGTGGAGACCCAGGTGAAGGGCATCCCACCGAGCGGGAAGGCGAAGGCGCAGAGGCCGCCCATCTTCATGTCCTTGATCGAGTCGCCCTTGTCCTTCATGGCCTTCTTCAGGGTGACGAGGGTGATGGCCAGGCAGACGAACCACATTCCGATGGCCGCACCGATGGCGGTCTCGCCGAGGAACAGGAAGAAGCTCTGGGGGGCGTCGATGATGACGGAGAAGAATCCGAGACCGGATCGCGGTGCGCCGATCAGAACGGTGATTCCGGTGAAGCCGATGAGGAAACTGATGAAGGACACCCAGTCTCGGTTCTTGTTCAGCTTCTCCATAGCCTTCGGTCCGTAGAGAAGGAACTCGTGCTTCGCCATGAACCAGCCGATGAACAGGAACGCCAGAGCCACACCCAGAGCAGTGATGTTGCCCTTACCGTCCGGAATGGAAGGGTTCTGGGGGATGGCGGCAAGCATGATCTCGAACATTAGAAGGCTGCTCCAGGGGCGGTGAGGCCGAGTCCTACAATCACGGCCGCGAGAGGGAGACGGAAAACAACCCGGGTGAAGCCCGGATCGATGGTACGGCTGTACGCGAAACCCCACAGGGAACTCGCGGCCAGCGTGGTCACGTACAGGTCGTCGGCGCTGTGGAATCCCAGAGAGTCGAAGTACGAGGGCATGCAGATGAAGAAGACGGGGAAGCCGTACGCCAACCAGCCGAGCGCCTTGCGCAGGCCCCGGCGGGCGATCCGGTCGCCCAGCTGAGCGAAGAGCACCGGAACGGCTCCCACAGCGCACAGGGTGACCAGGCGGGCCACGTCACCAGCGGCAACGTGAGCATCGATGACGTCTCCGAACCACCTCCCCGGGCCGTGCAACAGGTTCCAGTCCATCCGTTCGGTACCCGAGAGGGGGCGCGGAGAGCCGAAAACCATGACTACGCGGTCGAGCAGGGCGACGGGGAAGGTCACCGGGATCGCCCAGGCGGCAGCGAGGGGCCAGAGGTAGGACCAGCCACTGGAGCCGGTGATCTTCGAGGACACGGACGCGGCCACAGTTCGGACGCCGCCGTCCGGGGGTGCAACCGTGTTGATCACGCCTTCCCTCATGTCCTGGCGAGCCTGCTTGACCTCCTCTTTCCGGGCCTCGTCCGCCGCCCGCTGGGCTTCCTTGACGGCGGCTTTCTCAGCCTGCTCGGCCTCCTTGCAGGTAAGGGATTCCTCGCGGACGGCCTTGTTGTGCGCCTTCCGTGCACCCCTTAGTGCCTTCCGGGCGGCCTTGGCCTCCCGGGGGTGGGCTTTCGATCCCTGCTCTGCCAGGTAGTCCGCGTTCTGCTGAGCCCCGGCGAGCGCCTTCTCCGCTTCTTCGCGGGCCTTCTTCGCCTCGGCGACGGTTTCCTCGCGGACTTCGGCGGCCTTCTTCGTGGCTTCCTCGACCGACTTGGTGCTGATCTTGATGGCCCCGGCCTTCTTGCCCTTGAAAACCTTCAGCAGTGCCTTGACGCCCTGCGAAGCCTCACTTTTGCCCTCTTCCTCCTTCTCCGGCACGCCGATGGTCGGCGCCTGGGCGGGCATTGGGGGGACCGAAGGGGCGGACTTCCTCTCGGGCTTCCCCTTGGCCTTCTCCGACTCGTCCGCCTTCTTGCGCTTCTCCAGCTCAGCGGCCTCTTCGGGCGTGTTGACCTCACCCTTGGGTCCGTGTGCGGGGTGCTGCGCAAGGAAGGGGTCGGCTTCGCTACCCGATCCCCAGGTGTGTGCGGGAGGGGGAAGAAAGCCCTGCCGTGCTGCGTTCGTTTCGGTGGATCCCGGGAATGCGGTTCCTACGAGGACGGACTGATTGGTCATGTCCGAGGCGTTGGCGGAAGCCTGTTCATCGCCGTTCCGGTTGGTCCACCAGTCGTTATCGCTCATAGTCCTGACTCACAGGGGTGGGGCCAGCGTGAAGCTTGACTTACACTGGCCTATGCCAAGGGGTGACGAGGGAAAACGCCTCGCCGTCTCAATGGACGACACTACCGTCTGATGGCCTAGGCCACAAGGAAAGTTGGAGGATCAAAGTGGAAAATGAACCGACGACCCGCAATATTACGGGTCCGTACCGGGACAACCAGAACAACCCGTCGAAGTTCCGCGTGATCGCCGGGGTCTACCGGGACAAGATCATCGCGGGAGCCAAGGGCTACACCCCTGGATGCTCCCTGCCGCCGAGCCGGGAACTTGCGACCAAGCACAACACCACTCGGCCGACGATCGAGAAGGCCATGCAGGCCCTCCTCGCCGAAGGTCTGCTCATCGCCAACGGCAATCAGCCCCCCGTCGTCGCCGAGCGGTTTTCCGTTGTGCCGTCGCTGGGCGACCGCGTGGCGACCCTCCGCACCACCGGCAAGATCCTTCCCGACGGGGAGACCTGCGAGGTGCTGGAGGCTCACACGGTCGAGTGCCCGGAGCACATCGCGCAGGCGCTCAACGTGGAGCCCGGCAGCGAGGTGATGTTCCGCCGCCGGGTCACCCGCCGCCACAACCGCCCCATCGCCTACAGCGACAGCTACTACCCGCCGTTCGCCTACGAGGCGGCCCCTGAGCTGGGAGAGAAGGAGAACATTCCGGGTGGGGCGCGTGAGGCAGCCGTCTACGCCCTGGAGCAGACCCAGGAGGAGTACATCGAGCTGGACACCTCCCGGATCGCACACGACTGGGAGAAGCAGCTCCTGGAGCTGTCGGGGAAGTTCGCCGTCGTGACCCAGACCCTGCGCATGGTCTACCTCGACGACGGTCGTACCATCGAGGCGGCCGTGAAGGTCAACGAAGGCTCGCAGCCCGTCGTTCACCGGGGGAAGATGTCGGCGTGAGCTGACACACCTCTCCAGCGAAGGGCCCCGCACGAAGGCAGCGTGCGGGGCCCTTTCCCATGACATTGTGCGCCATACGTGTGACAGCAGGCGACGCCTTGATCACATTACGACGAAGGGCAGGAACGCGAGGTGGCGTTCCTGCCCTTCGGTGCGCTGGGGAAGATCTTCAACCGGTGTTCCCCCTGAGTCCCCCCTCCTCCGCCAGAACGTCATCGCGGTACGCCTCGACGTTGAAGGATCCTTCCGGGAACTCGGTGCAGGCCCTGCTGATCCGGACCTTGTTGGTCCCCACCGACGCGGCGAAGGCCGTCATGGTCAGGTTCAGTCCGCGCTTCGCGTGATCGTTCTTGAGCAGGTAGTACGTAGCGGCCAACCGGCGCCTCTCCGCCTGAGCATCGGTCAGGTACGTTTCGTTCTGCTCTTCGTTCTGCTCTTCGTCCTTGATGTTGACGGTGATCAGGTGCGGGCGGCGCTCGGAGGCCGCCTGAGGGGAGACCGGAGGAGCTGCGTCGAGGGCCGCACGGCGCTGCTCGACGATCTCACCCTTTATCGGCTCCGAGGGCCCTCGCTGCTGGCCTTCGATGATGTCCATCAGCCGTCGGATCTGGGTGTTCTGGACGGAATCCACCAGCAGCTCGGACTGCTGCTGGCTCGCAAGACGCTTCTCCTCGGCCTCGTAGGCACTCTT
>CAMFDH010000085.1 GCA_945949035.1 uncultured Actinomyces sp. | reverse complement strand
ACATTGCTGTCCCCCACTCCACTGACTTCGCAATCATGTATCTACCCACTGAGGGTCTGTTTGCAGAGGCCATTCGGATGCCCGGCTTCGCCGCTGACCTGCAGCGTAACAAGCGAATCATCATCACTGGCCCCACCACTTTGATGTCATTGCTCAACAGTCTGCAGATGGGCTTCAAGACCCTGGCTATCGAAAAGCGTTCCTCTGAGGTGTGGCAGGTTCTCGCGGCCGCCAAGGCAGAGTTCGTCAAGTACGGCCAGGTCTGGGAGAAGCTGGGGAAGCAGCTGCAGACTGCTCAAAACACGGTTGAAGAGGCGGGACGCAGAACCCGCGCCGTGGAGCGTCGCCTC
Organism: uncultured Actinomyces sp.; assembly: GCA_945949035.1. GTDB lineage: Bacteria > Actinomycetota > Actinomycetes > Actinomycetales > Actinomycetaceae > Scrofimicrobium. The sequence continues at coordinate 5,751 of CAMFDH010000085.1, read as the reverse complement.
AGGAACGTTGAGGACCTCGAGATTGAGGGTGGCGCCTCCCACGAGCTGGTCACAGATTCGGCAACTGGCCTGCCCTCACTATCCTGAGGCGCAGGCCACAGGCCAGTCCTTGTTCAGTGCAGAGATGAAACAGCAGGTGTTCCATGACGAATACTCCCGACCCCAAGCCAACCTCGCAGGTAACCGTAGATGTGGTTGATGAAGAGGTAGATCCCTATCCCACTGTTCCTAAGGCCTGGTACAACATCTCTGCAGACCTGCCTGAACCCATCCCTCCTCACCTGCATCCGGGAACCGGAGAGCCGGTCACAGTGGATGATCTGGTGGCGCTCTTCCCCAGGGCCCTTGCAGAGCAGGAACTGGCAACCGAGCAGTACATCGAGATTCCGGAGCCCGTCCGGGAAGTCTATGCTTCCTACCGCCGCACTCCCCTTCTTCGGGCCCGACGCCTTGAAAAGGCTCTGGGAACCAAATCCCGTATCTACCTGAAGTTCGAGGGTGCCTCCCCGGTTGGCAGCCACAAGCCAAACTCAGCAATCGCCCAGGCCTACTACAACGCCGCCGAGGGCATCACAAAGCTCACCACCGAGACCGGTGCGGGTCAGTGGGGTTCATCCCTGGCGTTGGCAGGTGCCATGTTCGACATTGATGTTGAGGTGTGGCAGGTCAAGGCATCGTATGAGTCCAAGCCTTACCGCCGCTACCTGATGGAGCTCTATGGCGGCAGGGTTCACTCCAGCCCCTCCGAGCTAACCGAGGCCGGTCGCGCCATTTTGGCAGAGCAGCCCGACACTACCGGCAGCCTGGGTATGGCGGTCAGTGAGGCCGTTGAGGTGGCGATGAAGGATCCGCAGGCGCGCTACGCCCTCGGTTCCGTCCTCAACCATGTCGTCCTTCACCAGACAGTCATTGGCCAGGAGGCCCAAGCGCAGCTTGAAGAGGCAGGCGAAGGGGCCCCTGACGTAGTGGTGGGTTGCGCCGGTGGTGGTTCCAACCTTGCAGGACTGGCCTTCCCCTTCCTCAAGGATGTGATTTCCGGAGAGGCAACGACGGAGGTCATCGCTGCTGAACCAGCTGCATGTCCGTCTCTTACTCAAGGCGAGTACCGCTATGACCACGGTGATTTCTCCGGCATGACCCCCCTTTTGAAGATGTACACACTGGGCAAGGACTTCGTTCCGGATCCCATCCACGCGGGTGGACTGCGCTACCACGGAATGGCCCCGGCCCTCAGCCACACGGTCAAGCTGGGCTATGTCAATCCGGTTGCCATCGAACAGCAAGATGCTTTCAATGCGGGCATCCTGCTGGCCCGAACCGAGGGGATTGTTCCTGCCCCAGAGTCAACCCACGCGCTTGCTGCTGCCATTGGCCGTATCAACGCTTCAGACGAAGAAGAGGTCGTCGTCATTGGGGTCTCCGGTCACGGCCAACTGGACCTACCTTCGTACTCGGCGTTCGTCGGTGACTACGAGAGCCCGGCGAAGAAGTAGGTGCAGGTCTGTTGCTAGTGCCCCGCGCGACGCAGGGTCTGCAGGGCACGGGAGATTCTGCGAGGAAGGTCTGGTGTGGCGTCCGCAGGTAGTGCATCTACCGGCCACCACTTCACATCCTCACTCTCGTGGCTGACTGCGACAGTGTCATTCCGACCGGCTCCGAAGGCAAAGCCGATGTCCCAGTGAACCCGGCAGGTGCCAAAGGAAGAGGAAAGTGCGTGGCGGTCAATATCGACCGGTAGTGGGCTGAGTGACTCAAGGGTGCTCAGCCCACTTTCTTCTAGCCCTTCTCGCTGGGCAGCTGCGAACAGGGACTGGTCCTGGGGCTCTATGTGTCCACCGAACTGCACCCAGAACTGACCTTTCCTATGGAAACAGAGCAGTATCTCAGTGAGGTCCGAGTTGAATACGTAGGCGCTGGCCGTAAAGTGTTGCGCCGCAGATGTCTCTCGGTAATCGTGGCTCTCGTCCTCGGCAAACTCAACGTACTCGGAGAAAAGTTCTCCGAGGTCGATCCCATTTACGCGACACTCTTCCAGCGTCTTAGACACGGTCGGGTTCATTCGCCCACTCCCTCAATCTGCTTCTCACCAACTACCGTGTGGTGGCTAGTTTGCCTCACACCACTCCAGAAACTCCTCGGCGGCAATGATGGGTTTGTCGTACTGGGCAGCCTTCTTGGCTTTGCCCGACTGCGTTCCCCTCTCGGCTACCACCAGGACATCCATCTTGGTCTTGGTGACAGTCTGGGTTACAACCAGGCCGTGCTTGACCGCCAGGCTCTCCAGTTCTTCACGGAACATGAGGCGACCATCATCGTTCATCACCGTTCCCGTGAAGCAGACCCTGGCCCCGGGGACCAACACATCCTGTGCCTGGGGTGGCCCGAAAAGACTTCCGTCATCTTTGGGTTCCTGAGCCGGTCTCGCCCCAAACTTCTCGCGCAGGGCCTGCGCTGTTTCAAACGCCTCCCGGTCGGGTCCGAGGATCCTGCCCCACAAGGTCTGCAATAGGGCATCGGCCTCGGGGCTGCCGATCTTCAGGCCGACAAGTGTCATTCGGGCCGTCACCCCCGGGTCAGCGTGAAGCGGGGGTCGAGCGAGTAGCAGCCCGGGACCACCCGGAGCCTCCGGAAATGCCGTCGCCCACTCATCAGCCTGACCCTCTTCTCGGGATATTCCCGCGGCCGCATCACGAATGGCACGAGCGCGGTCCAGGGCGCTCCCCCGTGTCAGGGCACGGCGCAAATCAAGGTGCAGGTCAAGGGTGGAGAGCTCTTTCCCCACCGGCATCTCGACCACCACCCCGTTGCGCTTCAACTCCGCATCGATCTGACCGATGAGGTTGTCGATATCGAGGCCGACGGGCACTCGCCCGCTCAAGACCGGAGCCAGGGCCGCCCATGCTTCAGCCAGCACGGGAGCGAACTGAATGTCCCTCACCGCTATACCGTAGTCGGCCTTGGCGTTGTAGAGGTCGCACGTCGGGTTGATGAGGGTGGAGAGCTCCTGACCGTCCTCAGTCACCGCCGCTATTTCAACAGGACGAGGACGGTAACGGTCCCCTTCATTTCCCACCATCAGAGCTGACAGATAGACCTCACCGCGGGCGCTACCGTGACGTTTGCTTGACTCGAGGTAGCGGCGCACCCGGTTGTCAGTCTTCAGGTCCCGCGGCAGCACGTCCCGCTTCAGGACCAGCCCCTCAAGGCTGGTGCAACGACTCAGCGCCACGTAGAGCTGCCCGTTGGCGAAGGTGCCTCCGCTGAGATCAACCACCACCCTGTCGAGGGTTTGCCCCTGGCTCTTGTGGATCGTAATGGCCCAGGCCAACTTCAGAGGCAGCTGGGTGAAGCTGCCCATCGTCTCATGGCGGACCCGACCGTCCTCGACCACCGGCCTCGTGATCTGCCATTCGTGGGGCTCGACCTCAACAAGATCACCATCACGGGTCAGGACCGTCACCGACTCATCACGGGTGATGTGTTCAATACGTCCCAGGGTGCCGTTGACCCAGCGGTCGGCCGGGTCATTACTGAGCAGCATGACCTGAGCCCCGACCGCGACGTCAAGTGACTGTTCAGCAGGGAACTCGAACGCGTCCTTCTCCCCGGTCACGGTGGCTTCAAAGTGGTGAACCTGGGTTGACAGCCGCGCCAACATCTCATCATTTCGGGCTTTGGCAACCCGGTTTGTGGTGGTCAAAGTCAGCCAGAACTCATCAAGGGGCGGCTCAAAACGGGGGTTGGTGCGCTGGTTCAGCAGCGAACGAGCTTCGTTGAGCAACGCCCCATCACGCACTCCATTAAGCAGGGACACCAGCTGGTAGTCACCGATCTGCCGGAAGACAGTAGAGAGCTCTACCGTGGGAAATCTGTCCCGGTTGAAGTACTGGGCAGAGAAGAAGAATGGCGTCCCATAGTGCTCTTCAAAGTAGGCCCGTTCGTCCTCGTGAACCACTGGCGGCAACTGATAGAGATCGCCTACCAGCACAAGCTGCACCCCTCCGAATGGTTCGCCGGGATGGGGGCCGAAGCGTTCGAGGGCGATCGCCATGGCATCGAAGAGGTCTGCCCGAAGCATCGAAGCCTCGTCGACGATCAGGGTATCGAGACTGGCCAGAGCCTTCTGAAAGCGGGTGGGGCGATAGCGGTTGCTGCGCGCCCGGGAGGCATCATCGCCCGGACGAAATGAGAAGAGTCGGTGGATCGTGTAACCGCCGACGTTGAGGGCTGCAATTCCGGTCGGTGCCACCGTGATGGCCTTGCGTTTGGTGGTGGCCAGGAAGTTCCGCACCAGCGTTGACTTACCCGTGCCCGCCTTACCCGTTACGAAGACGTTCTCACCGGAGTGGAGCAGCTCGAGGGCCCGCTCAAACTCCGCTGTCATCACAAGGTCGGGTTTCGGCATCCCACAATCGTAGTCCGCTTCGGGCCTCCCCTCCGGGGGCAAAACCGACCTCACATTTAACGCACGAGGACGAACTCCGCCCCAAATCGGTCTGGACGGACGGCAATCTCACCCTCGGTACGAGTTCTATCCGACCTATGCTGAAGTGGCTATGCCTGACTTTGAAACTGCCCCTAATGAATCCCAGCTAGACCTGCTGGTTGAACTCTTCGACCACGGCCCCGTCGCCCTCATCACGGGTGCTGGAGTAAGTACCGATTCGGGCATTCCCGACTACCGCGGCCAGGGCACTCCCCCACGTACCCCGATGAGTGTCCACCAGTTTTCCACCGAGCACCGCTACAGGCAGCGTTTCTGGGGTGGGGCCCGCATCGGCACCGAACACTGGAAGTCGATTCAGCCCAATGATGGTCACCGAGCCATCGCCCGCCTTGAGGCAGCCGGCCTGCTCTCGGGTGTCATCACGCAGAACACCGACGGACTACACCGCCGGGCTGGCTCAAAGAAGGTAGCCGAACTGCACGGCAACGGGTCCGTCATGCGCTGTGTTGAGAATGGACACCGTTGGACCCGTGAGGAAACACTGGCATGGTTCGACGCCGCCAACTCTGATTTCCTAGAGAAGAACCGCGACGCCAAGCTCACCCCGGATGGTGACGCTGATGTGCGGGATATTGACGAGGTCGTGGTGCCGATCTGCCCCGCCTGCGGAGGCCAGCTCCGTCCCGATGTCGTCTACTTCGGCGAACACGTCCCCACCGCAACCTTCGCCCTCGCCGAAGAGATTCTGGCAGAGGCCGGTGGACTGATTGTGGCGGGCTCATCCCTCGCTGTGAACACGCCGATCCGCATCATCAACCGAGCTGAAGCCAGGGACCTTCCCATCGGCATCATCAACCGCGGCCCCACCGCCATCGACTCACGCCCCTCGATCGCCGTGCGCATCGAAGGTGGCACCACCGACTGGCTGGGGGCACTGGCGCAGAGGCTCGGCGCACAATAACCACCAGCAGACCGACAGTCTCGATCTGCCGCGGTCCTGGACCATATCTTCGGGTTCATACCCCAGGCGAGCTTCCTCGTCATCTCCCGAGGACCATGCAGGCACCCTAGATAGCCGGCTCCTAACTTGTAGCCGCTTTCTGTGCTACATTTTCTGAATGGGCGTCCAGTTCACAAGTAGTGCCGACAAGCACGGCATTCCACGCGAGGACTCGCTTTACGCGATCATGAACGCGGAAGTTTCTGCCGAGGTCGATGGGCAGCCAGGCGAAGTCACGACGGTCTACGTCGGGCACCCACACGAACAGACAGATCGGTACATCGAAGTGATTGCAGCAAGTCGC
>CAMFDH010000084.1 GCA_945949035.1 uncultured Actinomyces sp. | reverse complement strand
TCGGCCTCGTAGGCACTCTTGGCCAGCTTCAGTTCATGCTTCCGGCGCTCCTCCGCCAGTTCCCTCTTGTGCTTGGCTTCTGCCTCGGCGTTCTCCTTGCGGATCTCGGCATCGGCCTTCTTGATGATGCCGTCGGTCTCCGCGTCCAGAAGGGCGATCTCCTCCTTGGTGCCGTTCTTCTTGATGACGACCTCGTCGACAGAGTCCTCGATCGCCTTGTGCCACAGGATCTTGGTGCCGATCGCGAGGAAGGGACCGGCGATGGCTCCAGCGATGCCCCACGCCTCGTGCCCGTGCCAGGTGAGCAGGACAACGACGGGAACCAGCATGATCCATCCAGGGAGGGGGCTGGCCTTCTTGCCCTTGATGCGGTTCTTCCACTCGGTGTAGACGAGTGCCATCCACAGGATGTCGTAGGTGGCTCCGGCGACCAGGGCCATGGGGTGGCGGTCGAGGAGGTCCCAGCAGCTGTACGCGGTCCAGATCGCCGAGGCAGTGGACAGGCCCACCGCGAGGCGGAACAGCGGGGACCGGTCCTCGGCCTCGTCCTCGGCCTCGTCCTCGATCGTCGCCTTCTCGGTGGCGCTCATGCTGTCTTCTCCGTTTCTGTTTCCGTTGATCACGTGCGGCCTATGCCATGAGCCATGTTACATACGACGTTTCTCGACGCAACGTCATACGCTGAAACAGTTTCCTTCGTGCACTCATGAACTCATGATGCGCCTGTTACGCGAGGGACACGCCCGCATGAAACCCGCAGGTCGGAGCAGTGAAACGGGTGAAACACCGACAGTTACAGGGTCGGGAGGTGTTTCAGTAACGGTTTCGCAAAGTGCGGAAACAGTGGCACGCGAGGTAACCACCTGATCCATCTGAGGGAGGGCGACGAGCGGGGTCCCCGCGCGGAGGTATGGCCTAGGCCAGCGCTCGATCCTCACGCGCTGTAGCCGTATGCAACTGTGAGTAGGGGTAGGATCGGCGCCTGAAGGGCCCGACGAGCAAGAGAAAACCCCGGTCCGCAGGACCGGGGCCGTGCGACGAGCGACCTGGTTTGTCCGGCCTGTTCGCTCTCCGCTCTCGCTACGGGGAGGACGACTCACTGAGTCGGTACGGCCCACGAATCGATGAGGCGCACAAATCGATACGGCCACTCCCTGGCGGGGACGATACCCGACTTCGGGCACGATCCGTCGGGACGGCCCGAGAGGGATCATGTTGTCCACTGACGAGCACGCCATCCCCGAGCAGGTCTCTTTTGCTCGGCGCCCCCCGCACACGCAGGCCGAGGACTGGGTGATCTACCACCCGGACATCCCTCCGTTCGCGTTTCAGCTCTACATGCGTCTGCGGGGTGCGGTGATGGACCCCTCCTCGTCGGCTGAGGACTGGAAGAAAGCCGCGCGGTTCACGGTCGACCAGATGCGCAGGCTCATGCCCGCAACCCAGAAGACCCAGAGGGACGATCCGTACGCAGGCAAGCGCACGGTCCAGGACGCCTTGGCGGTGTTGATCCGTACTGGCGCCATCCGACGGATCAACAGTGGGGGCCCTGTGCCGGTTTACGACTTCCCCATGACCCCTCCAAGGGGCCACACCGGTCCGGACTGGGGTGGCGCCGTGGCCCGCCGCATCCGCCTTGAGACGGAAGAGCGCAGGATGTCGGACCGGATGTTGAGGAGCGCCGGTTCCAGGGGGTGCGATCTCCCGCATGGGGTGCGATCTCCCGCACCCCATGACGCCAGGGGGTGCGATCTCCCGCATGGGGGGTGCGATCTCCCGCACGGGGTTGGGGCTGTGACCAGCGGCGATGGGGCCCTTAAGAATCCTCTTAGTAAGAATCCTCCTCTTCCTCTTCAAGAAGGGCCTACGGCCGAGGAAGAGGAGGAGACTCCGCCTTCGGCGGGACGGCCTGCGGCCGGAGTGCACCCCGACGCCGACAAGGTGATCAGGGGAATCAGCTGGCCCAAGAGCAAGAGGCCCCGAGGGCGCCACCTCCGCCAGATCAGGGAGGCGGTCTCAAAAGCCCTGGAGCGGGGATGGTCGGTGGACGCACTGGTTGAGGTGGTGTGTGCAGATGTGGATTGGGACAGGGTCAGGTTCCCCGCCAGTGTTGTCCTGTCAGTGATCACTCGTCACGCCGAGCACGCCGCCAGCGGCCACACGGCTGACGAGGACGCCGTAATGGCCCTTCAGGAGGAGATCGAGGCTCAGCGGGCCGCTGTGGCCGCTTGTGGGGGTTGTGACGCCCGAGGTCGGGTCAACGGGAGCTGGCACGGCCATGGCCGACAGGGGCTTGTCATGGAGCTGTGGGAGCTGGAGAACCCTGAACAGGCCGCGTTGAACCGGTCGCTGAACGGGAAGAACTTCCGGATTGCGTAAGCCCTGGAACGGGGCAACGCCCCAGCGGCGGGACCACTGGGGCGTTGCGGGGGTTTCCGTGCAGACCCGGTTAGGGTATTTGTTCGAATGAACACCGGGTGCTGCCCGTCCTGTTACGCCCAGGACGGGCGGTGGCCCCGGATCAGATCCGGGTGTCGAACGCACCGCCCTTCACGCTTCCGACGAACGAGGCGAAGGTGCTCGTCGAGACGGTGATGATGGGGGCGTTCGCGTCCAGGTTCTTGGAGTCGCGGACCGGGACCCTGCCCGAGGGCAGCAGGTCGACGGACGTCTCGACGCAGCTGGCGTCGTTTCCGCTGTAGCTGGACTTGAACCAGTTCATGTCAGTGCTCACGGATCTTGTTCAACCTTTCCTCTAGAAATTCCCGTGTCCTGTCCACGGGAAGTGCTGCATGTGCCAGTGCATCGAACCTCGACTCGGCCGCTTTGATGGTGACCGGGTCTTCCCTCAGCACTCCGCCTCCGAGAACCGAGGTCTGCATCACCGGGTTCCAGGGGTCGGAGAACTTCAGCAAGTTGCACTGCACGTCGATCTGCTGACCGACCGGTACGTCCATCGGCATCACCTGGATGTGCACATTTTCCTGCAACATCAGGGAAAGCAGATGCTGGATCTGGTCAGCCATCGACAGTGATCTGGAGTGGAATGCCGCTTCCGGGAGGATGCACCGCAGGTGGGCGGGGTTCCTCGACCGAACGATGGCCTGTTGGCGCGAGAGCCTGACTTGGACGTACATGTCCGCGTCTTCTCTGATCTCGCTGATCGGGTCGGTCTCCTGAATCTCCTTGGCGTACGACATGGACTGGAGGAGGCCGGAGATGCCTGCGGGCGTTACGGCCAGAATCTCATGAGCCTCGCTCTCCAGAGCCACGAAGTCGAGGAACGTAGGGCTCAGCTTGTGGCGGTACGGGTACCACCAGCCGGAGTCCAGAGGCTCCAGGGCGGCGGCCCGAAGTTCGGTGTAAATGCCCGGGTCCGTCACATCGTAAAGGTCAAGGAGCGCTTCGATCTGCTCGGGCTTGATGCGGTACTCGCCGCGTTCTATGCGTCCGAGCAGGACGGGGTCGACTCCGATGCGCTGTGCCGCCACCTTCGAAAGGATCTTGGGGCGGTGGGCTTCGCGGTAGTGCCGCAGGAGTGCGCCGATGCGGCGCCTCTTGATGGTCGGCTTTGCCTGCTTGCCCGTCGTCATGTCCTTCATCCTTCCACAAGATGTACGGCCTGCGCCAGATCTTCCGACCGTTCTCATAAATATAGACGGTTCAAACGCAAGTTTGAAGACCTGGACCTGACATTCATGAAAGATAGAACAAGGGTTCGTCCACATAAAGGATCATGCCGTCTATATTGCGGGTTCGCTGTCCATCATGCCACCATGAAGGCGTGACAAAGCGACAGCAATCGCTGCTCACAGTGACTGCTGCTGCTCGGGCGCCCGCGCTTCCAGGGCCGGGCGCCCACCCAGACCCCTCTAACCCCACACACAAAGGGAGTGGACAGCACATGCCGGAGCCCACCAAGAAGCCCGAGGACGCCAAGCAGCTCTCCGACGCCGTCAGGGAGGCCAACAGGCGCTCCACTGGCGGCCAGGGGAGGCGCTGATGGCCAAGATGTCCTCCTCGCAGTACACCTTCGCCCGCGAGGAACAGGCACTGAAGCTCATGCCTAAGACGTCGGGCGTAGCCGCCTGCGAGGGGAACCCCGACTTTGACGTCCAGCTCGACAAGAACCGCATCGCCCGCGAGGTGCGCAACGACCTCGCCAAGGTCTGCAACAGGTGCGGCCTGAAGGAGCAGTGCGGATGGCGCCAGACATACAGCCGCGCCGTCTGAGGTAGAGATACACGAGAACCCCCCGGACTGGATCTCCGGGGGGTTCTTCGCGTCCCCGACGTTACACCGGCAACGTTGTGCGGTGGGAGAGGGGAAGGGCGAGAAGTTCAACGGGGTAACCGTCCGATGAACGGACAGAGGCCCCCGCCGAACACGGGGGCCTCCGGAACACCGCGCGTGAACAGGGTGTTCTACCAGATTAGCAAACTGTCAGACCGGAACTCGGGTCAACCAGCCCATTGGCGGGGCGGTCACCTGACCGCTGGACATGTGCCAGCGGAAAGTGGGGACGCCCTTCTTCTCCGCGTAGCCCGCACAGTGGGTTGCACCTCTGGACTGATCCTCGATGAAGGCCAGGCAGACATCCACACCGTTGTCCACCATGGCCTTGTTGCGCTTCGATCCGGCGCTTCTTCCCTGGCTCCAGTCGGCAGCCGTCGGATCATCGATTACACCGGAAGGCCCCTTGCTGCGGGCGTTCTGGCGCGCCACCCACATCTTGGCGGTCTTGTCCGGCCCGCTCCGGCAGTCTCCGTGCACCACGATCATCAGACGATCGGCGGCGCGGGCGTAGTCCAGCAGCGTGTCCAGAATTGAGTAGATGGGCTCCGTGAGCGTCCACGTCCGGGAGCCGGTGATTAAGACTCGGAAGGTCTTACGTCCGGCGAACGACTCCTTCCATCTCAAAACCTCCTGCTCCTTGTCCTCGCAGGGCATGCAGATGTCCTTGACCGCGCCGTCCGGGTCACCCTTGACCGGTGCGAGCTGGTTTCGGGGGGTGAACTCCATGCAGAGGGTGCACATGACCCGGCCGTCCGTCAGACGGTCGAGGCGCTTCCGGAAGAAGGTGCCGTCGGTCTTGTACTCGGTGACGAAGTCGGCCTGTTCGTTCACAGCTTCCCCCAGTCGCTCTCTTCGATGTGGTCCAGGAGGTCCAGGACTCCGCCGGGTGCTCCGGCGGTGGGCAGCGGTGGGCCGTAAAGCTCCTGTTTCCGTGTTTCAGTCATGCGAGTCTCTTCCGTTTCCATGTGTTTCCGCAGGTCAGGGCTTGATCCTGATGAGGGGTAACGATGTGCCCTGTTTCAGCTCTTCGTAAAGTTTCTGAAGTCGGGCCATCGCTGTAACGTCGCGTTTCATCAGCGCGAGGCGTGTTTCCCTCGGTAGTCCCCACCAGCAGTCGAAGCAGAGGTACTTCCGGGGTATCCGTTCGCCGCCGCAGGCCGGGCATCGGGCGGTGCTCATCTTCACTTCTCCGGGTGGGTAGTGCGGGCGCAGTCGCGGTTCGTCGCGTCGCAGTAGTCCCCGCCGTGAGTTTTACGGAGGCAAAAACCGCTGATCGAGGAGGAGCACTCCGGGCTGGGCTTGCCGGGACAGTCCTCGGCCCGGTGGGCCTGACGGATGGACCGGTCGACCAGGTGCTGGACGCAGCCAGGGGCTTGCTCGCCAGAGACGACCAGGCCGCAGGACGCCTGTACGCAGGGGCACCGGTTCTCGATCTCGTGCCCCACCCAATGACGTCCGACGTGCATCCCTTCGAACATGTTCTCCTCGGCCTGCTTTTCGTCGAGGGTCACGCTGGGACTGTTCAGCTCCTGCTCATGCAGGGAAAGAGCGCCGTCGATGACGTCCTCTGAAACCCCGTGACGTGCGAGGAGGTCTCGCGCACTCTCGATCAAGAGCTTTGCGGGCTTGTCCTTCTCCATGCTGTTCCTCCATGACGGGCTTGGTTGGATTTGCCATGATCTCCTCGGTCCGTTACGGGGCGGGGCAACGCCACAGCCGTTCCCTCTGGGGAGTGGGGAGCGCTGTTCGTCGGGTCCTCCTTTCGGTTACCGGCGAGACTTCCGGATCATGTGATGACCTTCCCCCAGGTCAGGCCACCCTTCT
>CAMFDH010000083.1 GCA_945949035.1 uncultured Actinomyces sp. | reverse complement strand
CGATGTGTTCGTCAACGGGGTGTCGATTACGGATGAGGACGAGGGCGAGATCCTCTTCCGCACCCGCACTTTCGACCTGGAGGCGGGCGTCCTCGTCGAACGAATCACCTGGCGGGGTGCAGAAATGGGACCGGCCCACCGCCGGAGCGTCCGGGTGGAGCAGCGTTCAGCCGTGTCACTCTTCGACTCTCACCTGGCGACGGTGCAGATCTCGGTGACACCGCTAACCGGGGACTGCGAGCTGTCAATTCGTTCAGCTGTCGACACCCCGGCCCTCCCGCCGGTTTTGATCACCGACGGCATCATCCTGGAACTGGATGATCCCCGGAAAGCCAACAAACTGATCGGTGGGGCTGTAGTTGAGACCGAGGTCTACCCCGGAACCCACGGCGCCACTATTTCGTACCAGGTGCGGGCTTCCAAGATGGCTGCTGCCCTTTCCGTCAGCAACCGTGCCGAGGTGGTGACACCGATCCACGATGATGCGCCCGTTGAAGCAGAGTACGTCGCTACCACGCCCGTGGAACCCGACCTGGGTGAAAGCCTGGCCTGGTCGTCCTCGGCCCTCGTGGAACGCGGAAACTCACTGGTGATGACCAAGCGGCTGGCATACGCCCGGGACGACCTCTTCGAGCCGTGGCCCGGCAACCCCACCCCCCGCGCCGAAGCCGCCCTGGCGACGGTGGCGGCGATCGACCCCGAGCAGTTCTTCACGAAACAGGCCGACCGCCTCAAAGATCTTTGGAAGCACGCTGACATCAAGATTGATCAGTCAAGTGCCCCCCTCTCCCGGATGGCAACGATCGTTGATGACCCATCTGAAGGGTCGATCTCACTTCAGGCCGGGGTGCGCTGGTGCCTGTTCCAGATCATTCAGGCCAGTGCCTGCATCAGTGACACGGGGGTACCCGCCAAGGGGCTAACCGGCTCCGGCTACGACGGCCATTACTTCTGGGACTCTGAGATCTACCTGGTTCCCGCCCTCATCTACACCAACCCCGAGGCCGCCCGCCAGCTGCTGCACTACCGCTACCTCACGCTAAATGCGGCTCGCGTCCGCGCAATCGAGATGCATGAGAGCGGCGCCCTCTACCCCTGGCGCACCATAGCCGGCCTCGAGTCCTCGGCCTACTACCCCGCGGGAACAGCGCAGTACCACATCAATGCTGCCATCGCGTATGCCCTGGACCAGTACCTCAACGCCACCGGCGACATGGAGTTCATGCTGGCGGAGGGCGTGGACGTCCTCGTCGAAACCGCGCGCATGTGGATGTCCCTGGGATTCACCAGTGGTCGCGACGGGAAGTTCCACATCAACGGTGTGACAGGTCCCGATGAATACACCGCAGTTGTCAACGACAACACCTACACCAACTTGATGGCCCAGGCGAACCTGCGGTACGCCTACCACTGGCTCACGGTCGCGAAGGATGACTTCCCTGAGGACTACGCGGATATCATCCGCCGCCTTGCACTCTCTGACGAAGAGGTGGCCTCGTTTGCCGAGATCGCGGACAAGATGTTCGTGCCGTGGAATGAAGCACTGGAGATCTTCCCCCAGGATGTCGACTTCCTCGACAAGCAGGTGTGGGACTTTGCAGGGACCCCTCCCGAGAACTACCCGCTGCTCCTCAACTACCACCCGCTGGTCATCTACCGCCACCAGGTTCTGAAGCAGTCCGACACCGTCCTCGCGCTCTACCTGCTGGGCTCGCAGTTTGACGACCGCGTGAAGAGGTCGAACTTCGACTACTACGACGCCATCACGACCGGGGACTCATCGCTTTCGTCAGCTGCTCAGTCAATCGTTGCGGCCGAGGTCGGTCACCCCGAACTTGCGGCGACCTACTTCGAGAGGCTTCTGAAGATCGACCTGGCAGACCTGCACCGGAACACCGATGCGGGCTTGCACATCGCATCTCTCGGCGGAACATGGAGCGCCCTGATCATAGGCTTTGCCGGTCTGCGTGATGACACGGGTACGCTTCATTTCTCACCGCGCCTTCCCGTCAACTGGTCGGGGATGCGGTTCACCCTGCAGATCCGCGGATACTCACTGCACGTTCACGTCACCCGCAATGGCATTCAGTTCGACTACGACGCACCTGATTACGTTGCGGTTGAAGTTGAGGTCGAGGGCGAGTCCATGACCATCCACGGTCGGGGGCTCTAGAGCGAAGAGGGTACGCGAAGGCCCCGCTCCAATAAGGGGCGGGGCCTTTCGAAGCCTGCGTCAGGTTACTTCTTGTTGCGACGCTGGTGGCGGGTCTTGCGCAGCATCTTGCGGTGCTTCTTCTTCGACATCCTCTTGCGGCGCTTCTTGACCACAGAACCCATAGGGTCACTCCCTCCAACAACATCACTTCGTGATTAGCCGGTTTTACACCGAACCAACATGGCTTTGAACGTCCCCACAATACTACGAAGGGGACCTACTGATAAACCTCAGCCGAAAACCGGCCAAACGTCACAGGTTTTCAAGGCAGGACTAACTGCCAACCCCACGGTCTTCATCGGTGTTCCACGAAGCGTCAAGGAGCTGTGCCACCCCCGACTGCGGCACGCGGAAACTCTTGCCCACCCGAATGGCCGGTAGCTCCCCGGCGTGAATCAAGCGGTAGACAGTCATCTTGGATACCCTCATGACGTCCGCGACTTCACTTACCGTCATGAAGCGGGGTGAAGGCTGAGTTTCCATCGACTTACCTAATCCCATTAAAAAGAACCGGATTGAAAAACTGGCACGGGGCGGAGACCCGTAGGTCACCCCTCCCACACCATAGACTGAATACTAGCGCAGGATGCTACAACTAGCCGGATGATTTCAGGGGAGGGTTTCCATTGGCTTCACGAAGGGGCGACTCGCGTCACGGCTTAGGTTGGCGCCGCGACCCTCTGCGTTCTGAAGCCCTGGACAGCGCCCTGGGGGATTCGCACTTCGCAGACTCAGAACCGGTCGGTCACGTCGACACACCCCTTCGCACGGATCACCTCCTCATCCGTTCCGGTGGGGGGCGCTCGTGGCTGCACCGCTCAAGGCTCTCCTTCAACCAGTTCGCCATGCGCTACCCGGCACGCCTCACCCTGCTGGTGTTCACCTTCCTGATCGCGGTCACGACCCTCTTGCTCTCACTTCCGATCGCAAACACGGGACGGCACTTCACCCCTTTCATCGACGCACTATTTACTGCGGTTTCTGCCGTCTGCGTCACCGGCCTGTCTGTGGTTGATACCGCCACCTACTGGTCGGGATTTGGTCAGGCTGTAATAGCCGCCGGTATCGCCCTCGGCGGCTTGGGCGTTATGACCATGGCGTCCCTGTTGACACTGGCTGTCTCTCGCCGCCTCGGCCTCACCCAGAGACTGCTGGCACAGGACGACACCCAGGGGCGCATGGGGGACGCGGTCACCCTGGTCAAAGCCGTCTTTATCACCACCGTCATTGCCGAGGTCGTCCTCTTCCTAGTCATCGCCCCCGCTTTCCTTAGGCAGGGGCGCCCCTTCCTGACCTCGGTTTGGGACGCCCTGTTCATGTCGATCTCGTCGTTCAACAACGCCGGCTTCGTGAACATGGAGGGCGGTGTGGCGCCGTATGTCAGCGACTGGTTCGTCCTGCTCCCCCTGATGCTGGCTGCATTCGTCGGTGCGATCGGCTTTCCCGTATTCGTTGACCTGCGCCGGAACTGGCGCAAGCCGAGGGCGCTCAGCCTGCACAGCAAGATCACCATCACGACCTACATCAGCCTCGCCGTCATCACCGGCCTTATCATCGCGGCACTGGAATGGAATAACCCCTACACATTCGGAGCCCTCGACTTCTCCGGAAAGTCACTCAGCACCATCGTCGGAGCCATCAACACCCGCTCCCTCGGAGTCAGTGCCATTGATGTTTCGCAGATGACCGGAGCCTCCTGGCTGGTTCAGGACATCTCGATGTTCATCGGCGGCGGTTCGGCCTCACACGCCGGTGGCATCAAGGTCACCACGTTCACCATCCTGCTCCTGGCAGCATGGGCAGAGGCCCGAGGGCGTCGGGACGTCGAGGCATTTCACCGCCGCCTTCCCCTCGGCACCATTCGCCAGGCAGTCGCCGTGCTCCTTGCCGCCGTGGTGCTGGTGCTCGGAGCGTCGGCCGTCCTGCTGGTCATCACCCCGTTCACTCTGGACCGCATTATCTTTGAGGTGATCAGCGCCTTTGGAACCGTGGGTCTCTCCACCGGAATCACCTCCGCACTACCTCCCGCGGCGAAGTTCGTCCTCTCCCTGCTCATGGTCATCGGGCGAATCGGTCCCATGACATTTGCGGCCGGGCTGGCGCTGCGTGAACAGCAGAGCTTCCTGCGCCTTCCGGAGGAGCGCCCCATCGTGGGTTAGCCTTCGGCCCCCTAACTGCAACCAGTTCATTCGTTTCTAAGGAGCAGACGTGGCATCACGTAGCAAGAAGACCAGCGGCACCCTCGTCGTCGGGATGGGGCGCTTCGGCGCCGCCGTCGCAGTCACGCTTGAACACCTTGGTTTTGAGGTCCTCGCGATGGAGAAGGACTACAGCAGGGTTCAGCACTACAGCGGCATCCTCCCCCTGGTTCAGGGGGATGGCACCGACCCGGAGGCCCTGGAACAGGCCGGCGCCAAGGATTTCTCCAGTGCGGTTGTCGGGGTCGGAACCTCCCTCGAGGCCTCCGTCCTCATCACCGCCAACCTCGTCGACATCGGGGTGGAGAACATTTGGGCGAAGGCCACCTCGCGTGAGCACGGACGGATTCTGCGACGCATCGGAGCCCATCACGTGGTCTACCCGGAGTACGACGCGGGCCAGCGAACCGCACACCTCGTCGGTGGTCAGATGCTCGACTACATCGAGATGGACAAGTCTGAACTGGTGATTGCCAAGATGCGTCCCCCGCGTGAGCTGGACGGATTCACGCTTGGTGAGTCCCAGGTGCAGACCAGGTACGGCGTTCACGTCATCGGTAGTCTGCGCGCCGGAAAGCCATTCCGCTACGCCGATGCGACCACCCGGATTGACCTCGAGGACGTCCTGGTTGTCTCCGGTAGCTCTGTCGATGTCATTCGCTTCTCGGAGAGGCCGCGCTAGCTCAGCTTTTCCACAGGGTTCCTCTGATGTCGGAGGGACTATGTACCCTCGAGGAAGTAGAACTAACCGAGGGGGAACCGTGGCACGGATCAAAACCGCCTACCGCTGTGTCCAATGCCAGTGGGAAAGCCCCAAGTGGCTGGGGCAGTGCCGCCAGTGTGAGGCGTGGGGAACCCTAGAAGAGTATGTTCCGGTCCCCGCCGCCACCGGTAAGGGCGCGCCCATGATCAGTTCCGGATCCGGAATGGGGGCTGTCGCGGTGGCCCTGGACCAGGTGCGGGTCGAAGACGCTGATGCCCGCCCCAGTGGAATGGGAGAGTTTGACAGGGTCCTGGGTGGTGGCATCGTCCCCGGATCTGTCGTCCTGCTTGCCGGCGAACCGGGGGTGGGTAAATCAACCCTACTGCTCGACGTGGCGGCTCGATACGCTCGGGCAGCTACCGCCTCCGGGTTGGGCCCGGTTCTCTATGTCACGGGTGAAGAATCAGTGGCTCAGGTTTCCAAGCGTGCGCACCGTATCGGCGCCCTCGAATCAAACCTTCTTCTGGCAGCTGAGGGCGATGTGGGGTCCGTTGCCTCCCTGGTCCAGACCCATAATCCTTCGATGTTGATCGTCGACTCGGTGCAGACCATGACGTCGTCACTTGCTGAGGGGTCGCCGGGTTCTGTCAGCCAGGTCAAGGCCGTCAGCCAGGTGGTTATCAATGCTGCCAAGGCCAATGCCCTGCCGACCCTGCTCGTTGGTCATGTCACCAAGGACGGCACCATTGCCGGCCCTCGAACCCTTGAACACCTGGTTGATGTGGTGTGTCAGTTTGAGGGAGAGCGGACGGGCTCCCTGCGGCTGCTGCGCACCGTCAAGAACCGTTACGGCTCAACGGATGAGGTCGGTTGCTTCACGCTGGTAGACAGCGGAATCCAAGAGGTCTCGGACCCATCCAAGCTGTTCACATCTGGCTCAAGGGGTGAGGCGCCGGGAAGTTTTGTCACCGTGACCCTCGAGGGGAACAGGCCGCTCCTAACTGAGATTCAGGCCCTGG
>CAMFDH010000082.1 GCA_945949035.1 uncultured Actinomyces sp. | reverse complement strand
TGCGACTGCGGCACTCAGTGTGCTGGGGGTGGGCCATCTTTCCTCTGCTGAACCGGTGATTTCTTCCCCAAACCTCGCTGGACCAAAGTCCTAGAGCGGTCTGGAATCATGGTGTAGCTATTTCACCAAGGTCCACAACATCTAGTGCTCATCGGCGCGTTGAACTACAACATGTAGTGGCAGAGGACTATCTTGAGTCTTGGTTACGGGACGGTGAATGTGCCCGTTTCTCTTCCGAAAGCACTCCGGCGATCCGACGTGGAGAAGGTCAGGATTGCGACCACACAAAGAGGGGGTAGGACGATGACGACCGCCAACGTCGACGCACTTGCAACTATTGACGAATACCTTGGCCGATCTGACTGGCGTGTTAACGCCAATGCCAACCAGGGCTATTCACTGGGTGGAATGATCCTTAACGTCGCCGGAAAGATGGTTGCCAACTACTGGCTAGAAAAGTGCTACTCACCGGAGGCCTCGGTGGCGCACCGCAGTGGTGCCCTCCATATTCACGACCTAGACATGTTCTCGGGGTACTGCGCGGGCTGGTC
Source organism: uncultured Actinomyces sp. (assembly GCA_945949035.1). Taxonomy (GTDB): domain Bacteria; phylum Actinomycetota; class Actinomycetes; order Actinomycetales; family Actinomycetaceae; genus Scrofimicrobium. Next base: position 5,640 of record CAMFDH010000082.1, on the reverse strand, counting down.
TCTGCGTCGGCTGCTTGAAGAGGGCTTCAACGGAGTTCCGGGGGCTATCGCCTCGGCGCCTCCGAAACACTTCTCCTCCGCGGCAGGCCAGATCGTCAACTTCCTGGGCACCCTGCAGAACGAGTGGGCTGGGGCCCAGGCGTTCTCCTCCTTCGATACCTACATGGCTCCCTTCGTCCGCCTCGACAGCATGTCATTTGAGCAGATTCGTCAGAACATGCAGGAACTGATTTTCAATCTCAACGTTCCCAGCCGCTGGGGCAGCCAGTGCCCGTTCACCAATCTGACTTTTGACTGGACCTGCCCCGAAGACCTGAGGGAAGAACGCCCGATGATCGGCGGGGAGGTCTGCGATTTCACCTACGGCGACCTCCAGGAAGAGATGGACCTGATCAACCGTGCTTTCATGGAGGTGATGGAAGAGGGCGACAGCGAGGGGCGGGTCTTCACTTTCCCCATTCCGACCTACAACATCACCAAGGACTTCGACTGGGACAGCCCCAACTCTGATCGCCTGTTCCGCATGACCGCCAAGTATGGCCTGCCCTACTTCCAGAACTTCATCAACTCCGACCTTGACCCCGGCATGATCCGTTCAATGTGCTGCCGCCTGCAGCTTGATCTGCGTGAACTGCTGAAGCGAGGCAACGGACTGTTCGGCTCAGCAGAGCTGACGGGTTCAATCGGTGTCGTCACCATCAACCTGGCGCGTCTGGGTTACGAGTACCGGGGGGACCGCGACGGATTCATCACCGAGCTGGACCGTCTGATCGACATCGGTGCCGGAACCCTCGAGGTGAAGCGAACCATTATCCAGGAGCACATCGACGGTGGTCTCTTCCCCTTCACCAGGCACTACCTGGGCACGTTGGACAACCACTTCTCGACCCTGGGTGTCAACGGCATGAATGAGGCGATTCGTAACTTCACCGGCGACACGGATGACATCACCACGCCGGCCGGTCATGAGTTTGCGGTGTTCGTCCTCGACCATGTCCGTGATCGCATGGTCGAACTTCAAGAGTCGACGGGCCACATGTACAACCTTGAGGCCACCCCGGCGGAAGGCACCACCTACCGCTTCGCTAAAGAGGACATCAAGCGCTACCCGGATATTCTTCAGGCCGGCACCCCCGACCAGCCCTACTACACCAACTCTTCACAGCTGCCGGTCGGCTACACGGACGACCCGTTCCAGGCTCTCTCAGAACAGGAGGAGCTGCAGGGTAAGTACACGGGTGGCACCGTCCTCCACCTCTACATGGGTGAGCGAATGAGCAGCGCTGAAGCCTGCAAGGAAATGGTCCGTCGATCGCTGACGGCGTTCCGTCTGCCCTACATCACGATTACCCCGACGTTCTCGATCTGCCCCCGTCACGGGTATCTCGAGGGCGAGCAGCCCACCTGTCCCCGCTGCGCCGCACAGTTCCCCGACCGGGAGCCTCAGGAGTGTGAGGTGTGGACACGGGTCATGGGCTACTTCCGCCCCGTAACTTCGTTCAACATCGGCAAGAAGGGGGAGCACGCTGAACGCCTTCCCTTCAAGGAGGTTGCGTTCGCTTGAGCGAACTGAACATTGCCGGTTTCGTCCCGTTTTCAACCGTGGACTGGCCCGGGAAGTTAGTGGCCGTTGTCTTCCTGCAGGGCTGCCCGTGGAGGTGTCCCTATTGCCACAACTCGGCAATCCTCGATCCGCAGGTAAAGGGCCTGGTTCTCTGGTCCCAGGTGCTGGAACTTCTGGATCAGCGCCGCGGACTCCTGGACGCTGTCGTCTTCTCCGGGGGTGAGGCCCTGATGCAAGAGGGGTCCGGCGCCCTCGACGCTGCGCTGCGTGAGGTTCGGTCGAGGGGTTTCCTCACCGGACTTCACGCGGGCGGGGCCTACCCCAAGGCCCTCAACCGACTGCTCAACGAGGGACTGTTGGACTGGGTCGGCCTCGACATCAAGGCGCTACCTGAGGACTATGAGGTCGCAACAGGTCGGCCCGGGGGGCACAGGGCTGAGCAGTCGTTGGGGTACCTGGCAGACCATCCGGAAGTTGAGCACGAGGTTCGCCTGACCCTGTGGCCGGGACTGGCACCGGGGGGTGACCTGGTGGACTATGCGGCTCGAGTGGCGGGGTGGGCGCGAAGTCGCGGAGCTCGGAACTTTGCACTGCAGCGCTACCGAGCGCCGCGGGAAGTCCCGGATGCTCTCCCCGAGGTTGGGTGGTTGGAATCAGATGCCAGTGCACAACTTGAACCACTGGGCTTCGAGTCTCTGACTATCCGCTGAACCCCAGTTCTGCACATCGGCTTGAGCAGAGCGGGGATGAGGCGCCGATCACGGGTAGCATGGCACCCATGAAGCCCTTCCTTTTAGTTTCCACCCGCGGTGAAGAAGAAGCCCTCGACAGTGAGTACCAGGCGTACTTGCGCGCCACCGGCCTGGAAGCCGGGGAACTGCAGCTGGCTGAGTTTGACCTGCTTGGTTTGCCCCCGGTGGATCCAGAGAACTATGCGGGTGTGTTCGTTGCCGGATCCCCCTACGGCGCAGTCAGCGATGACAGCTATGTGCCGCAGACTCAGAGGACGGTTCGTGCCGAGCTAGAGGTGCTTTTCAAGCAGCTCCTTGAAGCAGGTACACCCATCCTTGCCACGGGCAGCGCCATGAACATCCTCGGCGACATGCTGGGTGCCAAGGTCTCAGATGAGAGTGCTGAACTGGCTGAGCTGGTCAGTATTGAGCTGACCAGTGAGGGCCAGGAGGACCCGGTGTTGGCTGCCGCCCCCGCAGTCTTCACCGCCTACGTCAACCATGATGAGGCGATCGATGAGATCCCCGAGGGTTCGGTACGACTCGCGAGGTCGCTGTACGCGCCGTTCCAAATCATCCGTTACCGCGACACGGTCTACGCCACCCAGTTCAACCCCGAACTGGACGCAGATGTGATTGCCTCGAAGACCAGGGCATTTGAGGACGCTGGGGACACGGGCTTCGGCGATGTTGAAGCACTTGTTTCAGCGGGTCGATTCACCTCTGGGCAGCATGATGCTGCCGCTGTGATCCGCGGCTTCGTCAAGCACTTCGGCGGGAAGTAGCCCGCTAGTTCCAGGGGAAATTCGCCGGATCAATGGGTCCGGTCAGACTGTGCTGGTAGCCGCCGCGCGACACGCCGAAACCAGCTCCGGAAATGGTGTTCCAGCAGGCAACCCCGAACTCAGACGAGGTGCATGCGTAGTCATCCGAGGCCGCAGAATCGCCATAGGTCAGCGTCGTGGCCCCAGATGCCGGGATCTGCGGAGCACTACAGTCCAGTGCCGAGGAGAACTCGGTGACCCGAATGGTCAGTGGTCCTGCACCGCAGTCCGCCAGGGTCTCATCCGCAAAAGCGTGCGCATTCAGAGTGCACTCAGCGGCCTCCGGAGCGATCCTGCAGGCGATGTTTCCACTGGGAGAGACAAAGTGGCTGACCTTTAGGGCGTCGCTCGGAGCGGGGAAACGGATGGTCTTCTCTTCTTCAGCGTCCGTGCCATCTTCAGCATCGGAGCCATTCTCCGTTGTGGTGGATTCCTCTTCGGTTGTCCCTGCACCAGCGGACGGTGATGATGACTGCAGACCCGATTCAGCGACCAGGTTGTCACCGGTGTCGGTTCCGCGACCTCCGAACAGAATCGCAAATCCCACGAACAGCAGGGCGACGAAAGCCAGGGCTAGAACAACCATGAGGGGTCTGCGGTTCGAGGTCGCGGGTCCACCGACCTGTTGCAGCTCACCTGTCTGGGTCCCCACCGGCTCGAAACGCACCTGCTGAGGGGCGACCGGAACCGGAACAGGGGTTGGGTCCGTATCCTCCCGCCCCATCACCGAGACCCTACGGGGCCCGGAAGCTGCCGCATTGTTAGCTGCCCCACGCTGTGCCAAAGCAACATTAATTGCGGGGTCGTCAAGGTCAGCTAGCCACTGCACCAGACCCGGATACGCCGTCGGATTCATGGCGATAAGAGGACGCAGGCGGGGGTAGTTATTGGCTAGTTCCTGAAGACGAACCGGTGCGGTTCGTGGGTTTGAGGCCTCTGCTTCTAGGTTCTCCAACTTAGACACCCTTCGAAAAAGTGAAACAGCCAGACCTAATCCTTGCCCATTTTGACTGCTCGTCGCAATCCTACCCGCCATGTGAATCGTGGTGACAGCGAGCCGATCCAACTGACTTACGCTGGGATCCCGACCGGTATGGCAGCGAAATGGTTCGCTAAAGCAACTGATCGGAGCACCAATGGGCGCACGTCACGCACTTTTCAAATGGCAGATTCACGGTGATGGGGTAAGAGTCGACCCGGGTGAGGTCGTCCTTCCCAATGAGCGTCTCTCTTGGGGTCGGACAACCGGAATTGGGATGCAGCACGTGGTGGCCATGTTTGGGGCCACCTTTCTTGTACCACTCCTAACCGGCTTCCCCCCGAACACAACACTCTTCTTCACCGCCATCGGGACGGTTATCTTCTTCCTGATCACCTCGGGCCGCATCCCCTCCTACCTCGGTTCCTCCTTTGCTCTGATCGCACCAATCATGGCGGTGAGCGGGACACTGGGAGCCAGCTACGCGCAGGGTGGCATCATCGCCACCGGTGCCACCCTCGCCCTCGTCGGAATCATTGTTCACTTCGTTGGGGCACGCTGGATCGATGTGGTTATGCCCCCGATTGTTACGGGTGCGATCGTTGCCCTGATTGGTTTCAACCTGGCGCCGGCCGCATGGAACTGGGTCAAGGAAGGTGCCGTGACAGCGGTTGTCACCATCGCATCGATCATCCTGATTACCGTCCTCTTCAAGGGCATCCTCGGGCGCCTCTCGATCCTCTTCGGAGTGCTAATCGGGTATGTCGTGGCCCTGATTCAGGGTGAGGTCGACTTCTCTGCCATCGGTGAGGCCGCCTGGATCGGCCTGCCGACCTTCACCGCGCCGTCCTTCGACGTCTCCACCCTGGGCCTGTTCGTACCGGTGGTCTTCGTCCTGATCGCCGAGAACGTGGGTCACGTGAAGTCGGTGGCGGCCATGACGGGAGAGAACCTTGATGGCCTCACCGGTCGGGCCCTGTTTGCGGATGGCATCTCAACCATGCTGGCTGGTAGCGGTGGCGGCTCAGGTACCACCACCTACGCCGAGAACATCGGAGTCATGGCGGCAACCCGCGTCTACTCCTCAGCCGCCTACCTCATCGCAGCGGGAACCGCCCTCGTCCTCTCAATGATGCCCAAGTTCGGCGCCATCATCGCCACGATCCCCCCGGGGGTCCTCGGCGGGGCCGCCACGGTCCTCTACGGGATGATCGGCCTGCTGGGCGTGAGGATCTGGGTGCAGAACCAGGTCGACTTCTCGAACCCGGTCAACCTCAACACTGCCGCGGTCGCCCTCATCGTCGGCATCGCCAACTTCACCTGGGCACCCGGTGGAATGGTGTTCGAGGGTATCGCGCTCGGTTCGTTCTCTGCCATCGTCGTCTACCACCTCATGCGTTGGATCTCGAAGGTTCGCGGGACGAACCTCGAAGCCGCCACTCCGGCCTCCGCCCCATCGGGAACTGAACTTGAGTCTGAGGCCTACTCGCGCAGGCGCAGGCAGGTTCCCGCAACCGTTGGTGATGGCCTCGACGGGGTTCT
>CAMFDH010000081.1 GCA_945949035.1 uncultured Actinomyces sp. | reverse complement strand
CGATGCGCCCCGTACGCCCGAAGAGGTGGCTGCCGCTGAGGTGGCCCGGTATGAGCGAGGGGTCGAGAACGCCCAGAAGCGGGTGGAGGCCCGTCAGGCCGACCTCGACAAGGCCAAGCGGACGCTGGACAACCAGCAGCGGAGGCTCAAGGGAGCCAAGCAGCGGCTGGCCATCGAGCAGGGCGGCTGACCGCCCGACGGCCAGTTAAATCCCCCGGAAAAGGAGAAGCAGCATGCACAAGAAGGACTTCGTTGAGACCACGCTGGAGGCGATGGCCGACACCGACTGGTCCCGGTTCTCGGACCTCGCGGAGGCCTCCAGCGGCGACCTGAAGGCGGCGGCGGTGGCGCTGTGGATGAACGGCCAGCGCAGGCCGGACACCGACGCGATGATCTCCATGCTGAGGCGCAGGTACGGCTCCTTCTCCGACTACGGAGCCCTCGCCAGTGCCGAGAAGGACACGCAGACCTTCATGGACAAGGCAGAAGAACTCAAGCTCGGCAGTTTCCTGCTGGACCAGCTCAACGAGTCCGTCGCCGTGGCCGTCGCCCGCAGGTACCGGTCGAAGGGCTGGATCGTGGTCGACCTGAACTCCCTGGAGAAGGAGGGACCGGCACTGGCCGACGGCGAGGAGGGCTTCTACGTCTTCGTCGGAGAGAGCGACTGACCCTAGGCCGAAACCCCTTCGGGGGTCGTGCAGTGAGACTGCGCCTGACGATGGCCGTCAGCCGGAAAAAGAGAGGAGCGACAGCATGTACAGCCACCTGCGGGAACTGCCGATCGAAGGGAAGCAGGCGGTTGAGGAGGAGCAGGCTTCGATCGACGACCTCAGCAGCCTGGTCATGCCCGTGGTCAACCATCCGGAGGTCGAGGAGATCGGATTCTCCGTCTCTTACCTCCGAATGAACTCCGACCCGGAACTCTACGAAGTGCGCCGCATCTGGGTCCGAACGAATCAGGACCGAGGGCGCACGCCATCCGAGTTGAGTGTGGATGGGGTCAACCACCCTTCCTTTGGGGACCTTCGCGATGACAGGGCGAACCCTCTCATCACGAACATCAGGTCCTTGAAGCGCGCATTGCAGAACTCCAGGTATCGAGAAGCTGTTCTCGATGTGTTCGGAACAGAGAACATCGCGGTTTCCAAGAATGGGATCGTCGTGAAGGATGACGAGTACGATCCCTACAGTGATACTTGGGAATAGCCTTAAAGCTATTCAGAGTTAGCTCCACTTAGTAAAACCTGACAATCATCAGCCGGAAAAGGATGAAGGAGCAACATGCCCAAGGTAGAAGTCGAGATCATGCGTACACGAACGGTCACGTACGAGGAGGAGGGGATCGTCCAGCTGGACATCCCGCAGCAGGTCATCGACGACGACACGGTTTACGAGTGGGTCGAAGACCTGTACAGCACCCACGAGAACCGGCAGAAGCACGAGCAGGTGATCCGCGCGATCGATGATGCCCTGGACCGCCAGTCCGAGGACGAGGAGATCTCCTCCTGGGACCACGTCGAAGCCCTCGACGCCCCCACTGGCTGAAGGAGGAGACCACATGCAGCTCATCAAGGTCAACAAGCTGAACTACGGCGAGGTCGCCAATCTCACCATGGACAGCGAATTCCTCGTCCATGCCCCCGGGTACCGGCCGGGAGAAGGGCCCCTGACCCCCGCGCGCCTGGAGACACCCATCCGGCCGGACGAGCAGGAGATCCTGTCGGCGGGCGTCCCCGAGGGGAAGTCGATCCCTCTGGTGACCGTGAAGACCAAGTACGGGGTCATGTACCCGGTGCCCTCGTCCCGGATCTACGTCGAAGACGAGAACGGCGCGGAGAACGCCGCTGTCGTGGAGGAGGTGGGCTCCCAGGCGAGCATCACCTTCTACGCCCCGGGCATGGAGGGGTCGGAGGTGCTGGAGCGCCTGCACAAGGCGCTGCGTGCCGAGTTCGGAACGGGGGCTCTCCAGCTCCGGCAGGAGTCTGTTCGGCCGGTCTGCGAGACGGGCCTGCCGACGGTGCTGGGCGTGCCTGACGGTGAAGTGCCCAGGCTCATCTGAAGTTCCAGGGCGAACAGTGGCGAGCGCCCCGGGGCCGGACGGCCTGTCCGGGGCGCTCCCCATTACTCCAGCGCCCGCCAGACTTCTTAACAAAACATGGGCCGCTCGGCCCACCCCCAGGCGCCCCGAGTGGCGCTACGTGTATGACCGTGACGGCAAGCTCCGTGCGCTCGCTGAACGCCGCACGTCCTGGTGGTGCCTGTACTGGGCTTCCGACGACGAGCCCGCCGCACACGGCTGCCCGCACCGGCACGAAACCCTGCGCGCCGAAGCCGAGGCGTACACCGGCCCCGACTACGGCTACTGACATCCACCGCTGTCCTTACCGACAGATACAAGAGCAATCAGAAAGAGGATCTAATGACCGGGAACGGAAGTGTCGGCAGGCCGTTGGCCGTAGGAGACGTGTTCCATGAGTTCGCTCGGGGGGCGTTCGGCCGGGACCACTACAACTGCTCGAAGGTCGAGGCGGCAGGCCCGGACTGGATCGTCGTCCGTACCACCTCGGGCGGCCTCGATTTCGCCGCTGGAAGGGACACCCTGGAACTGCTGATCAAGGTGCGTGACGAAGACTCCTGCCCGGACGGGGAGTCCTGCCGCTTCGATTCTCCACTCACCGTTCCGGAAGGGTACTGATCCAGATGCAAAAGAGGGACGCCGTCATCTTCGACATGGACGGCACCTTGTGCAACGTCAGCTCCATCGAGCACTTCGTGTCGGGCGAGGAGAAGGACTTCCACGCCTTCCACATGGGGTCGGCGAGCTGCCCGCCCAATCTTCACGTGGTGGAAGCGGCACGGCAGGTTCACGCTCGTGGGGACGCAGTTCTGATCGTCACGGCTCGTATGCGCCGGTACCAGCAGGTCACTTCCATGTGGCTTGCCCTGCACGAGGTGCCATCCAGCGGTCTGTACATGCGCCCCAACGGGGACTACCGCAAGGACTCCTTGGTCAAGAGGGACATCCTCCGCTGGATCAAGAACAGGTACAACCCGGTCCATGCCTGGGATGATCGCCCGGAGATTATCGAGGTGTGGGAATCGGAAGGTATTCCCTGCACAGCCGTTCCGCGTTGAGGGGTTTGAGGATGGATTGCCTCTGCGAATCACCCCTCTGTAACATGGCCTAGGCCATAGAGAATCCGACGAAAGCGAGATCAGCATGGCGCGCAAGAAGAACATCATCAAGCAGGTCATCGACGGGCGCATGACGCACTCCTGGTTCGCTCGCGACAAGGATGGGGAGCACATCAGCGTTCTGGTCTTCGCCTCGGACAAGGCCGAAGGGGAACCGGTCGGAGACTGGCGCATGCCCGCCCCGCGTGACTACACCGGCATGGCCACGCTCGCCGTGCGCCAGACCAGTTTCCCCCAGGAGGCCCCGTGATTCCTCTTCTGGCCCCGGTGAAGTGGACGCTGATCGAACCGGCCGAGGCCGTCGGACTCGACCTGCGGACGGACAAGGATATCATCGGCCCCCTGAACAGCCTCGGGAAGCTGTGTCCGTGGCCGTGGGGCATGCAGCAGGACATCTTCGACCCGAGCCGGACGCACGTCTGCCGGTACTGCGGACAGGAAGGTACGCCAGGTCTAGAGCACCCGGACTACCGAGATCTCGTAGCAGAAGGAGAGTGACAGGCATGACCACGATTGACATCACACCGTATCCATTCGACAAGTTCGGCCGTAACTACGACCGTGCCTGGATCACGGTGGCGCCTGCCAGGGGGGACCGGAAGCCGGATCTCGACTTCCAGCCTCCGGGCACCTTCTTCCGGGACAGGGACGGCAAGCGATGGAAGATCCTGTCGTCTGAGGTGGTCGAGACGAGGAGTCCGTTCGTTTCTTCCCGTGAACCGGTGCGTGAGTGTGTCTATCACTGGAAGTACGACGCGGAGGCCGTGATCGAGCGGCCCAGTAGCGGATCATGGGAAGACGAGCTGTAGGCCCGGACCAGACCCTTGGGCTGGTGGTCAGGAGCGGTTCGATTCCGCCCCTGGGCACTATCGGTACATACATTGGGGAGTTTCATGAGATCTGCGGGTTCTCGACTGCGGGCCATGGCCTATGCCATTTCCTGCCACGAAAAGGTGGCTTCGGCATCCCTCGTCGTCGGCTCCGTCTGCATTACCTCGGCGATCGTCGTCCACTCGGTGATGTCCAGCTTCGGATACAGTGACGTTCATTCGCTGACGATGGGGACGCTCTCGTGCGGCGCTTCTGGCGTCATCTCCTACCTGGGGTTGCCGCACAAGACGCGCGCCACATAAGAGACCTTGGGCCCGGATGTTAGGATCGTCGACCAACGACATCTGAACATGCCCAAGCCGCTCCCCAGGAGAGGAAAAGATTTCAGTGGCGCGTCCCATGAAGGCCATTCCGGCAGCCGTACCTCCGGCTCCTGCCCGTCGTCGGGCAAAAAAGAAGCCCAGCCAGGACAACGTGATGGCACAGCAGAAGGCGTTCCTTCGGGAGTACCCGGACATGCGGGTGGTCGACAACTCCTACCCGCGTGAGACCGAAGAGCAGGCCGTCAAGTCGGTCAAGAAGGCGATGTACATCCTCAACCGAGGAGGCCGACCGGCGTGGCCCAGTGATCAGTACTACGCGATCTGGCAGTGGGCCCCGCAGGAGGCGGGCGAGGCTGAGGGCGATGGAGAGGCCAAGCCTCGGGTCCCTCAGCTCCTCATCGGGAACCGCTCCCACATCGAGGAGGTCGGGGAGGAGTGGATGAGGATCATCAATGGGGCCGGGTCCCGCCTCGCCAAGAAGAAGGAAGAGGAGAGCAAGGAGTCGGCCCCGGACGATCCTTTCGACGCCGAAGGATTCAAGACCGACGACGAGTAGTTCTCTGCCGCCGCTTCGGTACGGCCCGTCACCTGCACGCAGGTGACGGGCCGTTTTACTTGGTGCAGAATTGTCGCACCCGTACGTTTATCACTGAAGGGGGCGTCAATGTCGTCGAGGACTCCTGTTTGGCCCATCGTCGGGTACACCGTTCGGTATTTCTGGCCGTCCGATCCACGACGCCGCCTTCGAACCGCAGTCCATCGTGAGGATGAGAAGACGGCCCGCGAGAGCTTGGAAGCTTTGATCCAGATGCACTGTGCGGTCCAGGTGGACGTGATTGTCCGTGAGCCATACCCGAATCAGGACATGGTTCAGGTGTTCACCAGTGCCCGGTGGGACCGACTTGGTCGCGTAACCTATCGACACGACGGAAGGTTTGAGGGGTGCATCCCTGCGTGGGCGTCCGGCACTGAAGTGGAGAAGCGGAATGAGCCATCCCCCCGCCATTGAAGACCTTGAAGATGACCTCTCGGACCTGCATGAGGATCAGGACCGGCTGTGGTGGGGCGGCTTCGCTGACGAGTTCGACTACGAGGAGTACCGGTGACGGGGGCCCTCCTGGCCTGGGTCGGCGTGACTCTCTTCGTCGCCTTCCTGTGCTACCTGGGGCTTCTCTCGGTATTCGTGTCCCTGGTGGCCTCTTATCGGAAGATCGACTGGGCAGAAGGAGGCCGGAAGGGCATGTCTTCCCTCATTGCCCCTGACGTCGAGGCGTAGTTGTGCCAGGGTGTCAGCGGGAAGGAGCAGGATATGACGTGGTACGGAGATGTTGAGTGGGATCGCGGACAGTGGCGCCTCCCGCAGGAAGAGTGTCGATCATGGACCCGTAGGTACGCCAAGGGCGAGCACTTCGCCTGTGAAGTGTGTTCGACAACGGGGCCGGTGATCTTGTCCCCGTCCCGCCATGTGGTGGACTTCTCGTGCGGTCACATCATGGAACTTCCCGAAAGGGTTGACCTGTAGGCCGGACTACCAACACGCGGAGATCAACAATCCCGATATCATGACTAAGAGCCCCCTCCGAGGGGGATCTTAGCTCTACCCCCTGGAAAGGAGAAACATATGGGCATGCGAAAGACTCCAAAGGAGATCCTGCATGGGATCGACCACGGTTTCAGCGAGGAAGCGTGGGAAGATCTTGCATCCGACTGGCACGCCCTGGACATCAAGAGCGTCACCCGAGCCTGACCGGAAAGCGCGTCTTCATTGACCTGGGGTAGTCATCCTGGGACAGTGAGTTCGCGTAGGAATCCAACGAGGAGACAGGCCCTACCCCCCACCCCCGGGGCCTGTCTCCTCGTTCCTTTTACGCCTTGCGCCACACTGTGGGGTCATCCCCGACGTGCACCGGAACCAG
>CAMFDH010000080.1 GCA_945949035.1 uncultured Actinomyces sp. | reverse complement strand
CGCAACGAGTATGAGATTCAAGAGTTCCCCTCCACCGAACTTCGCGGCCTTGGACGCGTGTCTCCCTATCGCCTGCGCAGGGTGAGCGAGTGAAGGCGGTTCTCCAGCGTGCTCTGCGTGCTTCCGTAACGGTAGAGGGCGAGCTGGTTGGCGAGATCAGTCGTCCCGGACTGGTTGCCCTCGTTGGGGTCCATAGGGAAGACACCACTGAGGACGCTGAGAAACTGGCCCGGCGTATTGCGACCCTGCGGATCCTCGAGGACGAGCAGTCCCTCGAGTCGGCAGCAGCACCCGTCCTCGTCATCTCCCAGTTCACCCTGCAGGCCAGGACGAAGAAGGGGACGCGCCCCTCGTGGTCTGATGCCGCTCCCGGACCGGTCGCCGAACCCCTGGTGGAGGCCGTAGTGGCCGCCCTACGTCAGCGCGGTATCGAAACTGCCACCGGCCGATTTGGCGCCATTATGGACGTCGCCCTCGTCAACAACGGCCCCGTCACGCTGATTGTTGACACCCGCTGAACCCACGCCTTCAGCGAACATTCCCCCCGTCACCACCGGGGCGCTCTACTCTGTCAGTAGTCGGCGCACCATATCCGGAGCGCCTAGAAATACCGGCTACACCATCCCAAGGGGGTTGCCATGTTCGAGAGATTTACCGACCGGGCCCGCCGTGTCATCGTCCTCGCCCAGGAAGAGGCGCGCGGACTGGAGCACAACTACATCGGTACGGAGCATCTGCTGCTCGGCCTCATTCATGAGGCCGACGGGGTGGCTGCCAAGGCGATGGAAATGACCGGTATCAAGCTTGAGGACGCCCGCGCGGCCGTCACCGAACTGATCGGTGAGGGCGAGAAGCCTGTGGAGGGACACATTCCCTTCACCCCGCGTGCGAAGCGCGTCTTCGAACTGTCGTTCCGTGAGGCGCTGCAGCTCGGTCACAACTACATCGGCACCGAGCACCTGCTGCTCGGCCTGCTGCGTGAGGGCGATGGTGTTGCCGCCCAGGTCCTGCACAAGCTGGATGCCAACCCGCAGAAGATCCGCAAGGCTGTCATGCAGCTGCTCCAGGGCTACCAGACCCAGGGCGAAGGCCGCGAGGCCGTGGGAACCAGCGGTGCGCCCGTGCGCGATAAGGAGCGCGGGAACTCCGCCCTTCTCGAGCAGTTCGGTCGTAACCTCACCCAGGCGGCTCGTGAGGGCAAGCTCGACCCCGTCATCGGACGTAAGTCTGAGATGGAGCGGGTCATGCAGGTCCTCTCTCGTCGCACCAAGAACAACCCCGTCCTCATCGGTGAACCCGGTGTGGGTAAGACGGCGGTAGTTGAGGGTCTGGCGCAGGCGATCATCCACGGCGATGTTCCCGAGACCATCAAGGGCAAGCAGATCTACAGCCTCGACATGGGCTCCCTGGTGGCGGGTTCCCGCTACCGCGGTGACTTTGAAGAGCGCCTCAAGAAGGTCCTCAAAGAGATCCGCACCCGCGGCGACATCATCATCTTCATCGACGAGATCCACACCCTGGTTGGTGCGGGCGCCGCTGAGGGATCGATCGACGCCGCCCAGATGCTGAAGCCCATGCTGGCCCGAGGCGAACTGCAGACCATTGGTGCCACCACGCTCGATGAGTACCGCAAGCACATTGAGAAGGACGCTGCACTTGAGCGTCGCTTCCAGCCGGTCAAGGTTGACGAACCGTCGATGGAAGAGACCGTTGGCATCCTGAAGGGTCTGCGTGACCGCTACGAGGCACACCACAAGGTGGTCATCACGGATGAGGCCGTCGAGGCTTCGGCGACGCTTGCGGACCGCTACATTTCTGACCGCTTCCTTCCGGACAAGGCCATCGACCTGATGGATGAGGCCGGAGCCCGACTGCGGATTCGCCGCATGACCGCTCCGCCGGAGATTCGCGAGCTGGACGACAAGATCGCCGAGGTCCGTCAGGCCAAGGAGTCGGCCATTGACAACCAGGACTTTGAGCGCGCGGCAAGCCTGCGCGACGAGGAGCAGAAGCTTTCCACCCGTCGCCAGGAACGTGAGGAACAGTGGCGCGGAGCTGGTGAAACCGAGATTCTCGAGGTTACCGAGGAAGACATCGCCCAGGTGTTGGCTATGTCAACCGGCATTCCGGTCGTGAAGCTGACCCAGACCGAAACCACCAAGCTGATCAAGATGGAGGACGAGCTGCACAAGCGCGTCGTCGGTCAGTACGAGGCGGTCAAGGCACTGGCGCAGTCGATTCGCCGCAGCCGTGCGGGTCTGAAGGACCCGAAGCGTCCCGGTGGCTCGTTCATCTTCGCCGGCCCCACCGGTGTCGGTAAGACCGAGCTGGCCAAGACCCTGGCAGAGTTCCTCTTTGGTGATGAGGATGCGCTGATCCAGCTGGATATGTCCGAGTACTCAGAGAAGCACACCGCGTCGCGTCTCTTCGGTGCCCCTCCGGGCTACGTCGGTTACGACGAGGGTGGACAGCTGACCGAAAAGGTCCGTCGTCGTCCGTTCTCCGTGGTGCTGTTCGATGAGGTCGAGAAGGCCCACCCGGACATCTTCAACTCGCTGCTGCAGATCCTTGAAGAGGGTCACCTGACGGACTCGCAGGGACGCAAGGTTGACTTCAAGAACACGGTCATCCTGATGACCACCAACCTCGGTACCCGCGACATCAACAAGGGTGTCATCACCGGCTTCCAGTCCGGCGACTCGATGACCCACGACTACGACCGGATGAAGTCCAAGGTCAACGAAGAGCTGAAGCAGCACTTCCGCCCTGAGTTCCTCAACCGTGTCGACGAAGTGGTGGTCTTCCCGCCGCTGACCCGCGAGGATATCCGCACCATCGTGGACCTGATGACTGACCGTCTGCGCAAGCGCATGATGGAGCAGGACATGGGTCTGCAGCTGACGGATGAGGCCCGTGAGCTTCTGGCCGACCGTGGCTACGATCCGGTTCTCGGAGCCCGTCCTCTGCGTCGCGTGATCCAGCGCGATATCGAGGACGCTGTCTCTGAACGAATCCTCTTCGGAACCATCAAGCCCGGTGACGTCGTCACCGTCGGGGTTCAGGAAGTGGATGGCAAGCCGGAGTTCTCCTTCAACGGAGAGGTCAATCCGGTCTTCCCGGATGCAGAGATGCTGATTGAGGGCTAGCAGCCTTTGAACGAGAGGGGTGGGGCCGGCTGGTTCCACCCCTCTCGTTTTCCTATGCCCATAGGTAACCTTTGCGACTCCATGACTCAGCTGGCAGGGGTTGTGTACGTTTAGGGCGAAAGTCCCCCGATTAGAGGCCTGTGCCACAAAGTGAGCAAATGGCTCGGGGGGAATAATTGCTAAACTGGCCCTCGTGCGTCGCAATGTTGTGACGAATTGGCAGCCGCTCCCGGCGCCGACGAACTAGCACGGAGGCTTGATCGACAAATGGTCAAATACGTTTATGACTTCTCCCAGGGTGACAAGGATCAGAAGGATCTTCTCGGTGGTAAGGGTGCCAACCTCGCAGAAATGACCCGCCTGGGCCTTCCCGTTCCCCCCGGATTCACCATCACGACTGAGGCATGCCGCGTCTACCTTGAGTCCGGCTCGGTTCCCGAAGAGCTGTCGACCGAGGTCACCAAGGAACTGCGCAAGGTTGAAGAGACCATGGGACGCGAACTCGGCGACTCGGAGCACCCGCTTCTGGTCTCGGTTCGCTCGGGCGCAAAGTTCTCCATGCCCGGCATGATGGAAACCGTTCTCAACATCGGACTCAATGATGAGTCGGTCAAGGGTCTGGCACGCGACGCCGACGAGCGTTTCGCATGGGACTCCTACCGCCGCCTGATCCAGATGTTTGGCAAGACCGTCCTCGACGTTGATGGCGATCTGTTTGGCGATGCCCTGGAGGATCTGAAGGAAGAGCTCGGCAAGGAGGCCGACACCGACCTCACCGCTGACGACTGGAAGAAGCTGGTCGCCAAGTACAAGGAGATCGTTGAGAAGGAGACGGGTAAGCCGTTCCCCCAGGATCCCCGCGAGCAGATGGACATGGCTGTTGAGGCCGTCTTCCGTTCCTGGAACACCGAGCGCGCCAAGATCTACCGCCGCCGCGAGCTGATCCCTGAGGACCTGGGAACCGCTGTCAACGTTCAGACCATGGTCTTCGGCAACCTGGGTGACACCTCGGGTACCGGTGTTTGCTTCACCCGTGACCCCTCCACCGGCCACTCCGGCGTTTACGGTGACTACCTGATGAACGCCCAGGGCGAGGACGTTGTTGCGGGTATCCGTAACACCGAGCCGCTGGCTGCGCTTGAGGATCAGGATCCCGCGGCGTACAAGGAACTGCGCGCCATCATGCGCAAGCTTGAGACCCACTACCAGGACCTCTGTGACATCGAGTTCACGATCCAGGAGGGCAAGCTGTGGATGCTGCAGACCCGTGTTGGTAAGCGCACCGCTGGCGCAGCCTTCCGTGTTGCCATCCAGCTGGTCGACGAGAAGCTGATTACCCGCGATGAGGCTCTGGAGCGCGTCACCGGTGAGCAGCTGACCCACCTGATGTTCCCGCAGATCTCGGCTACCGCTGAGAAGACCCTGATCGCCAAGGGCATGGCTGCTTCACCGGGTGCCGCTGTTGGCCGCATCGCCTTCAACAACGACCAGGCTGAGGCCTACGCCGCCGCCGGCATTGCCTGCGTTCTGGTTCGACGTGAGACCAACCCCGAGGATCTTCCGGGCATGGTTGCAGCCGAGGGCGTTCTGACCGCCCGCGGTGGCAAGACCTCTCACGCCGCCGTTGTTGCCCGTGGCATGGGTACCACCTGTGTCGTTGGTGCAGACGACCTCGACATTCGCGCTGCCGAAGGCACCATGAGTGTTGGCGACTACGTCCTCACCACCGAAGATGTCATCACCATTGATGGTTCAACCGGTGAGGTCTTCCTCGGAGAGGTCGAGGTTGAGGACTCCGCAGTGACCACCTACCTGCTTGAGGGCCTTGAGGCCGGACTGGCAGCCGCAGGTGATGACTCTGAGACGGCTGAGCTGATCGACTCGGTTCACCGCATCCTCACCCACGCCGACGAGGTTCGTCGCATGGAGGTCCGTGCCAACGCTGACAACCCGATGGATGCCCGCCATGCCATTGACTTCGGCGCCCAGGGTATCGGCCTGTGCCGTACCGAGCACATGTTCCTCGGTGACCGTCGTCCGCTGGTTGAGCGCGTGATTCTCTCCGAAGCCGGTTCTGTCGACCAGCAGGAAGCACTGGATGCCCTCGAGGTTCTCCAGAAGGGTGACTTCCTCGAGATGCTCCGCACCATGGATGGCCTCCCGATGACCATTCGTCTGATCGACCCGCCGCTCCACGAGTTCCTTCCGGACCTCACCAGCCTCGAGGTTAAGTCGGCCGTTGCCAAGGCAATGGGCGAGGAGATCTCGGCTGAGGACGAGCGCCTGCTGACCGAGGTGCGCCGCCTCCACGAAGCGAACCCGATGCTGGGTCTGCGTGGCGTCCGCCTGGGCCTCTACCTGCCCGGCCTCTTCAAGCTGCAGGCCCGCGCGATTGCTGAGGCAACCGCCGAGCTGAAGGCTGAGGGTCTTGATCCTCGCCCGGAGATCATGGTTCCGCTGGTGGCTTCGATTCGTGAGCAGCAGCTGGTTCGTTCCTTCCTGGAGCCCGAGCTGAAGGCTGCTGAGGAGCAGTTCAACGTCAAGCTGGACATTCCGATCGGCTGCATGGTCGAGCTGCCCCGCGCGGCTGTTACCGCCATGGATCTGGCTCGTGAAGCCGACTTCTTCTCCTTCGGTACCAACGACCTGACCCAGACTGTCTGGGGCTTCTCACGTGACGACGTTGAGGGCGCCTTCTTCGACGAGTACATCGAAGCCGGTGTCTTTGGGGTTTCACCGTTCGAAACCATCGATGTCAACGGTGTGGGTCGCCTGGTTGAGATGGGCGCAGAGCGCGGCCGTTCCACCAAGCCTGAGCTGAAGCTCGGTGTCTGTGGTGAGCACGGTGGCGATCCGGCTTCCATCCACTTCTTCAACAAGGTGGGTCTGAACTACGTTTCCTGCTCGCCGTTCCGCGTTCCGGTTGCTCGCCTTGAGGCGGGCCGCGCAGTCGTGATGCAGGGCTAGTAAGCCAGTAGTTTGGGGCCCGATCTTCCGCCGCAAGGTGGGGGTCGGGCCCCTGTCTTCGCTCCCAAGCCATTCTTGGGACCAAGGGCCCAAACGAGTCAGGGTGTGGGGAAGATCCCCCATTTACGCAACATAACCTGCACGAAATATCTA
>CAMFDH010000079.1 GCA_945949035.1 uncultured Actinomyces sp. | reverse complement strand
TTCCCGGGCAACGGTGAACAGGGTGTAGTCAGCCTGCTCCATCACGGGTGACCCCGGGGTGTTGGTGATGACAACCGTGGTGGCGCCGGCCTCTTTGGCCACGGCCAACCATTCGACTATCTCGACGGTGCTGCCGGAGTTTGAGAACCCAACCGCCACCATCCCCGGCTTCAGGAGTGAAGCAGAGGAAAATGCCAGGTGCGGATCAGTGAAGGCAAAGCAAATCCGTCCGATCCGGTGCAGCTTCTGCTGCAGATCCAGGGCGGACAGCCCCGAGGCCCCGATCCCGTAGGCCTCAACCCGACTGGCTCTGGCCAGCTCACCCGACACTTCGGCAAGTGTCTCTAATGACAGGGAGTTGACGGTGTCTGAAACTGAGCGTGCATCCGTGTAGGCGATCTTCGAGATGGCAGTGACCACGTCATCGCCCTCGGAAATATCCCCGGACTCCTCTAGGCGGATATCCTCTTTGCTTCGCCCGCCGATCTCAGTTGCCATCTTGAGGCGCAGTTCCGAGTACCCGCTCAGGTTCATCTCACGACAGAACCGAATCACCGTGGTCTCAGAGGTATCCACCTCGCGGGCCAGGGCTGAGATGGTCAGCCCGGCCGCGCGGGATGGGTTGCGAACGATGTACTCTCCCACGCGCCTCATAGCCGGCTGGAGACCGGGCAGCTGGGCGCGAATGCGGGCAGTTAGAGGAACCTCCTGCCCGACGAAGAGCTCGAGAGGTTCCGGACTGCTGTCTCTGTTTACAGACAACCTCAGCCCCCTTTACTTTTCGTTGAGGACGCTCTTACCGAACTGGTCGAACTCGTCGCCACTGGCAAGCTCTGCACGGACCGAGTCGCGGAGCTTTCCGTGGTTGGAAGGCACCGGAGCGGCACTAAGCAGAAGCTTGGTGTAATCGTGCTGCGGGTTCAAGATGACCTCATCAGACGGACCTCGCTCAACCACCTGGCCCTTGTAAAGCACCATGATCTCATCCGAGAAGTGGCGCGCTGTCGCGAGGTCGTGGGTGATGTAGAGAACGCCGAGGTTGTCTTCCTTCTGCAGGCGAGCCAGAAGGTTGAGGACCGAGAGGCGAATCGAGACGTCCAGCATGGAGACCGGCTCGTCAGCCACCAGGTACTTCGCACCGGGAGCAAGCGCCCTCGCGATAGCAACGCGCTGACGCTGACCACCGGAGAGCTCGTGCGGGTTGCGCGAGGCGTAGGAGGCAGCTGGCTCAAGGTTGACGCGAGACAGCAGCTCCTGGACCTGCGCATCGGCCTCATCCCTGGACTTGACCTTGCCGTGGATACGCAGCGGCCGCTCAATGTGGTGCTGGATGGTGTGGAACGGGTTCAGTGATGCAAACGGGTCCTGGTAGACCATCTGCACCAGGTGCAGGTACTCGCGTCCCCTGACACCGCGCACCGTGGATTCGAGGCCGTCCACGGTAATCGAACCCCTGGTGGGCTGCTCCAGGCGCATGATCATCTTGGCAATGGTCGACTTACCCGAACCGGACTCACCGACGAGGGCGATGGTCTTTCCCGGCTCCAGTGTGAACGAAACGTCGTCGACGGCCCGCAGAATAGAGGAACGGAACCCCTTGCGAATCTTGAACTCTTTTGTAACGTGATCAACGATCAGGCTCACCGATCCGCTCCTTCCATGGCGCCGCTGTCACGAACACCGCCGGCTCGGATGAAGCTACCCTCATCGCCAAGCAGGCTGGGGAAGGAGCTCAGGAGCTTCTTGGTGTAATCGTGCTGCGGGTTCTCGTAGATGTTCTCCGCCGTGTTCAGCTCGACAATCCGTCCCTCACGCATGATGGCGATTCGGTCCGAGATTTCGAGGAGAAGCGGAAGGTCGTGGGTGATGAAAATGACCGCGAAGTTCAGCTGCTCACGCAGTCGCATGATCTCTCGCAGGATACCGCGCTGCACGACGACGTCGAGGGCGGTGGTCGGCTCATCCATGATCATGACCTGCGGGTTCAGGGCCAGCGCCATGGCGATCATGACGCGCTGGCGCATACCACCGGAGAGCTCGTGGGCGAAGGCGTTGAGGCGGTTGGGGTCAACCCCGACCAGCTTCAGGAGTGTCTTAGACGCCTCGGTCTTCTCTTCCTTTGTCATGTGGGGACGGTGGGTCTTGAAGACGTCGAACAGCTGCGCCTTCACGGAAATGACGGGGTTGAGGGCGTTCATTGCCCCCTGGAACACCATCGAGATCTTTTCCCAGCGGAAGGCACGCAGGTTATCCCCGTAGAGGGAGGTCACCTGAATGTCTTCACCATCCTTGTCATGGAAGGTCACCTCACCGGCCGCAAGAAGGGCCGGTGGCTTCAGCAGTCGGTTGACTCCGTAGGCGAGGGTGGTCTTGCCACACCCCGACTCACCGGCCAGACCGAGGATCTCGCCTCGGTTCAACACCAGGGAGACATCCTTGACCGCGTGAACCGGAGGGTTGACCTCGTAGGTAATCGACATGTTCTTGGCTGTGAGCACGGGCTCGTGCTTAGCCAGGTAGTCGTCGTGATCCGGGGTCGTCAGTGGACCCGTGTAAATCTCTTCGGTCACTTTGCTGCCTTTTCTGCAGATGCCAGCGTCTTGCGCTTCGCGTCGGCGCGGCGCAGTTCACGTTCGGCACGACGGACGGAACGAACAGCGTCAGGGGCTGCCTTCAGCTTCGGGTTGATGGTTTCATCAATCGAGAAGTTGATCAGCGACAGACCCATACCCAGAAGGGCGATCAGGAGGCCCGGAGGTACGAACCACCACCACGCACCGACGTGGAACGCGTTCTGCTGTGAGGCCTGGTTCAGCATGGTGCCCCAGGTGATAGCGCCCGACGGACCCAGTCCCAGGTAGGACAGACCGGCCTCGGAAAGAACGGCGAGGACGACTGCCGAAAGGAACATGGCTGCCAGCAGGGGAAGCAGGTTCGGAAGGATCTCCACCATGATGATGCGGTAGCCCTTTTCACCGGCTGTTCTTGCCGCCGAGACGTAGTCGCGGTTGCGAAGCGACTTGGCCTGAAGACGGAGAACGACAGCTGAACCGGCCCAGGACGTGACACCCAGGACGAGGGCGATCATCCACATCGACCGTGTCTCCATGTAGGTGGCGACCACGATCACCAAGGGCAAGCCCGGGATAACCAGCATGATGTTGGTGATCAGGGAGAGTCCCTCGTCGACGATTCCACCGCGGTAGCCCGCGACAATACCGAAGAACAGTGAGAACACAACTGCGATGAAGCCCGCGGTTGCACCAACCAGGAGGGAGCCTGCGGCGCCCTCAGCCAGCTGCGCGAGGACATCCGCGCCGAGGTTGTTGGTGCCCAGCCAGTGTTCCGGCGAGGGCGGCTGCATGGGGGCGTTCTTGTAGAACCGTGGATCCTGTGTGAGGAACGGTCCCACGATGGCGAAGAGGACAATGCCGATAGTCAGGAACAGACCCAGACCCAGCTTGAAGTCCATCCGCGGCAGTGCACTGCGGAAGCGACTCTTCCTCTTCTTCTTGTCGAGACCCTCTTCAAGTAGCTCCTCTCCCCGAGTCAGTGCGGGGCTGGAAGCGGAAAGGGCCGCGGAGTCGGTGGTGTCCACCTGCAGTGGCACCGTGACCAGTACGTCATCTACTTGCTCTTTAGACATTGCTGCGCGCCCTCGGATCGATGAAGCCGTAGATCATGTCCATGACGAAGTTCGCCAGAAGGACCGTCACGGTAATAACTAGGAACACACCCTGCATCAGTGCGAAGTCCTTCTCAGAGACCGCGGTCATGAGAAGCTTTCCGACACCCGGGTAGCTGAAGACCTGCTCCATAACAATGGAGCCTGCGACCACGAAGCCAAGCGTGATACCGAAGGCAGCCATCGAGGGCAGCGCGGCGTTACGTCCCGCGTACCAGATGAAGATGCGTGAGTTACGAAGACCCTGGGCCTCTGCGGTGACGACGGAGTCCTCCGACAGGGTCGAAACCAGCATGTTGCGCATACCAAGGACCCAGCCACCGACAGAAGCGATGACGATCGTGATCGCCGGGAGGAGACCGTGGTAGATGACGCTGGAGATAAACGCCCAGGACAGTTCGGGACCGCCGGGGAAATCTCGGAAGGAGTAGCCACCGATGATGGGGAATATCCCCATGGAGACGGAGAAGACCGAAACGAAGATCAGAGCTAGCCAGAAGTAAGGAACTGACTGAAGAAGGGTCATGCCGGGGATGAGGGCGTCGGCTGCGGTGCCGCGCTTCCACCCGGCGAAGGCGCCAATGAGGACGCCCAGGATGAACGAGATGATTGTGGCTGTGCCGACCAGGGTCAGGGTCCACGGCAGTGCCGAGCCGATCAGTGAGCTGACCTCGGCTGGGAACATCGAGCTTGAGACACCGAGGTCCCCGCGGAAGATATTGCCCCAGTAGGTAATGTACTGATCCCACATGGGCGAGTCGTCGGCACCAAAGATGATGTCAATGGAGCTCTCCATGGCGGGGGTGATTTCACCACCGCGCCTCATGATCTTCTCCATGAAGATTGTTCTTGGGTCGCCTGGCATCAGCCTAGGCAACATGAAGTTCAGCGAAACTGCAGCCCATAGCGTTAGGACATAGAACGAGATTCGCCGCACGTAATATCTCACGCGCCAACACTCCTTTGGGTAAGTGCGGCGACCCGTGGCCGCCCCGCCAGGGGGCGGCCACCGATCAAACCACTACTGAGGTTGATTCCTCGTTACTTGTACGACAGCTTCGACAGAATGTAAGCGGCCGAGACACCGTCCCAGGAAGCCGGGAAGGCATAGAGATCTTCTTCTGAAGGCCAACCGGTGAAGTCAGTCTGGTTGAAGAAGGTCTGTGAACCACCGTGGAACAGCGAGATGTAGGGAACATCGTTGACGATGTTCTCCTGAACGATGGCGTAGGCCGCCTTCAGTTCATCCTCTGAGTTGGTGGCAGCTGCAGCAGCTACGGCCGCGTCCACATCCGGGTTGGAGTAGCGAGCGAAGTTGGTCTGGTTCGGCTCGAGAGTGGTTCCAACCGGCTGGGTGTAAGCGGTGGTGAAGGAGTTGCGGTAGATGGTGAACGGATCCGAGATCGGGGTACCGAACAGGGCGCCCATGAACATCTGGTAGTCACCGGTCATACGACGCTCGGAGTACTGATCGGCGGTGATCGTGCCGTTGACCAGCTCGATGCCCGCGTCCTTAGCCTGAGCAACCATCAGTTCAGCTGCAGCGTTCTGGTCTGACCAGCCTTCAACAGACTCGATCTTGACGGAAGCGCGCTCGCCGTCCTTGGCGTAGATGCCGTCTGCACCGAGGGTCCAGCCAGCCTCTTCCATGATGGCCTTTGCACCGGCAACATCAGGATCGTTCGAGTTCACAACCGGGAGGCCGTCGGCAACCCACTTCTCATCACGGCCGGGCTTCACGAAGGTCGGCGATGCGGGCTGTGCAAGGTTGTAGTAAGCCTTCTCGTTGATCTCACCACGGTCAATAGCAAGGTTCAGGGCCTGGCGGATCTCCACCTTGGTCTGAGCACCGGAGCAGCCGAGTTCCTCGTTGCCACAGATCATGACAACGGTGGGGTTCGGGGAAGCAACGTTGATGTAGCCGAGGTCGTAGGGCTCAACGAGAGCCTCAGGCTGCGGAACGAAGAAGGTCGAGTAGTCCAGCTGGCCGGCCTTGAACAGTGACTCTGCGGAGGAGTTGCCGTCAATACCGAGGTACTGAACGCGGTTGATGCCCGGACGCTCTGCATCCCAGTAGTTGGGGTTAGCAACCATGGTGTAGGCAGCGTCGGTGACGTTCTCAACCATGAACGGTCCGGTACCAACCGGGGAGTCTGCGTTGTCGAAGGTGACGAGGTCGGTGATCTCACCGAAAACGTGCTCCGGAACAATGTAGGTGGCACCCAGGATCGAGTACTCGTTGGTGAACGAGGTCTCGTTGAAGTGCAGCTTGACGGTGGTCTCGTCGATGACCTCGACCTCGTCCACGTAGTCCATCTGCACGCCGTCATTGGTGAAGGAGAACTTGATGTCGTCAGCCGTCAGCGGCTCGCCATCGTTCCACTTAACGCCCTCACGAATCTTGATGGTCAGTTCCTTACCGTCTTCTGACCATTCCTTGGATTCACCCAGGAGAGCTACGGGTTCGCGCGCCTCAGCCTTGTTGTAGAAGAACAGCGGCTCGTAAACGCCACCCAGAGCTGCGTGTAGCGCAGTCGGGGTGTAGGGGTTGAAGTTGGCTACAACTGGGGTCTGGGTTCCAGCAAAGACCACCAGGGTTGGGCCATCTTCAGGGGTAGCGCCGGCATCACCGGACTGACCACCGGCTGCGCCGGAGGTGCCACCACCGCAAGCGGCAAG
>CAMFDH010000078.1 GCA_945949035.1 uncultured Actinomyces sp. | reverse complement strand
TGAAGATGCCTGAACGATGCGACGCAAAATCCCCTCCGGCTTCTGCGTTGGATACCCAACCCGCTCACGCCCGTTCGTAGGAACAATCGTGTGCCACCAAACGTCCGTCGGCAGCTTCCCTCGCGCCGCTTTCTCGGCGGTGACTAAGCCGGGCGCCATGTAGGGCTCACGGTCCACCTCCACCGAGTTGTAGTAGTAGGTGCGCGGATTCTTCACATACACCAAGATTGTGTCGTGCTTAGCCGGCCACTTCCGCTTCGACTTACCCCCGTAGTCGTAAGCCCAGATAATCTCATTCAAAAAACAGTCTCGACCAAAAATCTGATCCAACATCACCTTTACATAGTGAGCCTCCCGATAATCCAAGTGCACGTACAAGGTGCCAGTGTCATTCAACACTCGCCAAGCCTCACTTAGCCGAGGCTCCAAAAACCCCCAGTAGTCCCCAAAAGCATCGTCATACTGGGCAAGACACCCCCGCACAACCTCGTAAGACTGCCCCTGGAACCCCCTAACCGAGCCGTCCGCCGCCCGCACCATCCTCTTCGGCTGATACGACTGCGTCCGCCCCGTATTAAACGGAGGATCGACATATATCAGCTGGAAAGACTCATCGTCCAACGACTCTAGGAAAGGCAGATTGTCGCCAAGCACAACACGACCAAACGGCCCCTTTGACACCTCAACGTCGCCACACGGCAAAGGCACCTCTTGCTTCTTACCCACCCCTACCACTCACCCCAGTCAGTAATCGCCTGACGCTTGCGGGTCAGTCGCGTGCCTTTCTTCGGACGCGGAACATGGGGTTGGGCGGCGTTGGAACGGCGCAGGTCCTGGTTTGCGCGCATCAGGTCCCGATCTTGGGAGGGCGCCCAGTATCTGGTGTCCAGTTTCGGTTTCTTCTTCGACATACCCCACTTGTGGGACAGGTAGCACACCCAAACGCCCGCTAGGCGTCAAAAGTGATCATCTCGTCGCTGTAGTCCTTGGTTGCCCGCAACGCAACAGTTGAGCGCTCCATCTCGTCTCGAACATGTATGGGCGCTACGCTCACCACATTCAGCTCTGTGGTGTGGGTGGTCTCTATCGTGATAGAGCCATCCTCGTGAGTAACTTCCCGCTCAAACACACGGTGGCGAGTCTTACCCCTAACTAAAACAATGTCACCCACCTGTGGCTCTTCCCCGTCCGCCTCCATCCTCTCCAGGTCGGACTGCCACTGTATGCCGGTGATTTCTTGGCGGGATGAAGACTCAAAACCGTAAGTTGCGAATCTGGACTTACGGCCCGTCCGCTTCTCGAACGCGGTTAGAAGCGCAACAATGGTCACCCGCGCCCGGTCAGGGGCGTCTATAGCGGAACCCATCGAACGCAACACCTGCTGGTCTGGGACGGTTAGTTCATCGAGTATCTGTTGACGCAAGGCATGCAAAGGGTGCACCCCAGTTGTGAAACCGAGCCGCCGACGTTGACGCAGGCTCTTCTCAAGGATCCCCCACTCCACATCGGCAGGCGTACCAGATGGAGCCTTGGCCTGCACCATTTGAGGGACTCTGGACCCGAAACTGTCTGCTGCCCCCGCCTCAACCAACGCCGTCAAAACTAGCGCCGTGAGCGGGTTCTTACGAGTCTTGTCTTCGCTCAGACGAACACGCATCTCAGCAAGTGAACGGTACTCTCCGCGCTCTTCACGGTCCGCAACGATCGCGGCTCCCGCCTTGCCGACACCTTTGATCTCAGACAGCCCAATGATGACGCCATCCTTATAGGGTGCAGTCTTCTCTTTAGAGTGATTGATATCGGGGGCGTAAACTTGGATCTGCTCATCTTGCAAGGAACGCAAAGTTGCGCGACGCTTATCATCACTACGTTCCATCGCCAACACCGCCGAGTCGTACGCTGTTGGCCAGTTCGCCTTCAAGTATGCGGTCTCGTAGGCGGTGACCCCATAGGCGGCGGCGTGAGAGTTGTGGGTGACAATGTTGTTGGCTAGGAAGTTGTGATCCGTTCCCGCCCCCATTTCCACGTCGTACACGTCCATGACACCCACTGGGGTTATGGAAAACACCCGCGAAGATGCTACGTCGTCCCCGGGCGTAACCTCGACTAGCAGGCAGTCGTCTAAGGTGAGTTCGCCAAGCCTCCTCCACCCTCGGTCCTTAGTGAGAAACCTGTGGTCTTCGGTAGCACGTATCTGGTTGCGGCTCTCCAAAACAATGTCAAAAACCAGTGCTTCACCTAAGTGGTGCACGTCTTCAACCTTTTGAGGCTCCGTTTTGCGGGTACGGGTGTTGTAGGCGAACACCAGGTGTTCCTCCCCATCCCAAGCGTCCTCAAGGCTCTGCAAGTACAGATCCTCCACAGTGACTGGCAGATAATGCTCGTTCACTAAAACAGTTTCCCCGACCAAGCACTTGTTGAACAAGTACTCGGCGCTTGCCTCAAAAGCTCGCCACAGCGCATCCAATGTGGCTCCCGAAAAAGGTGTAGAAGTAGGGTTGGTGCCGGCCAAACCACCTGTGTAAAACGCTTCACGCACCTGATCCATCAGGTCTTTCTTCTTCTTAGAAAACGCCTTCTGCAAGGTGTTACGCATACCAGAAGACAACCCGCCCACGGCGCCGCCAAGCTGCATCAGAGTTTCTTGGTAGCAAATAACACCGTAGGTGGGGTCAAGGATCGGCTTGATAACCGCAACCTCAGCAGGGTTCGATGTCAGATAGTCATATGAGACCGGTTCGCGCCCATGCTTACGATCCGCATAACGCTGCGGCATCCCTGCTCCCATGGGGCCGGGCCTATACAAGGCGACCAGTGCAGTCAAGTCATCCAACGCGGTCGGAGCAACCTCACGGGCCAACTCCTGCATTCCACGCGAACCTAACTGGAACACTCCCGCCGTATCCCCTTTGGCGGTGATCTCGAATGCTTTTCCAGCCCTACCGTACGGGGCCTCAGCAGCCTTCAACTCAGGTATCACGATGCTTCTAGATTCAAGTTCAGCAGCATACTGACTCGCTAACGTGATGATGTCGAGGGTCTTGATCGCCAAAACGTCTAGTTTGAGAAGGCCCATCTGTTCAACAGAGCCCCCTTCCCAGCCGACAATACGAGGCAGATCTAGCCGCGGAGCCCCACCTTCAGCTCGCTGATAACGCAAAGGCACGATGTTCTCTAAAGGCTCGTCGGCCACCAGGGTTGCGCACGCATGGATTGAGGTGTTGCGAACCACATTCTCCATGGCTTTAGCGACCTGAACGATCTCCAAACCCTCACTGCCCAGCCCATCCAAATAGTTGCGGGCAGGTGCCCCTAGGTCGTAGACGGTTTGTGCCGACACATCCCCTGGCGTAGGGGGATCAAAAACCTGGGAGAGACCAGCGGGTGTCGCCCCCAAAACTGGCATGAGTTCAGCCAATCGGATGCCCCAGCTAGGTTGCCCCAAGACACGTCCAGCATCCTTCAACGCAGCCTTCGACCTCGACACCCCAAACGTGCCGATACGAGCAACATGGACAGACCCGTACTTATGCATTAGATAGGAGAACACTTCATCGATACGATGGCGCTCAAAATCGGTGTCAATATCGGGCAGGCCGGCACGCTCAGGATTCAAAAAGCGCTCAAACAGTAGCCCATGATCCAGCGGGTCAATAGCTGTTATCCCCATCCCATAGGCGATCGCGCAGCCCGCCGCGGACCCTCTACCCTTCCCAACACGGATAGGCACCTTACCCCCGGGCTCACCCTCGGGAAACTCGTCGTTAGGTATGCCTCGGTCAGACACAGCCCAACTGATCAGGTCCCACAAAATCAGGAAATAGTCAGTTGTCCCCGCATTGACGATCACAGGGAGTTCTTCTTCAAGGCGCGCCTCATACTCCGGTAAGGGCTTACCGGGACGATCCGGGTCCTCACCCACAAGCCTGATAATCCCGCTGGTAGCTAACTCCCGCAGATAAGTTGGGGAGTCAGTCACCCCCTCAGGCAAAGGGAAATGAGGTAGACGGCTCTGAGGTTTCGGAGTGTAATCACCCGTGATACGTGCAGCCAAATGGACCGTGTTATCACACGCCTCCTTCCACCAATCCGCACTGCGTAGCCCACGCATCTCCACACCACTACGGTAGTGGTATCCAGAACCACTGAACTTGAAACGGTCAGTGTCAGCCACCGTCTTCTTAGTGCGCACACACAGCCACCCATCATGGGCGTGAGCATCACTTTCATGCGCGTAGTGACAGTCGTTAGAGGCCACCAGCGGCAGATCGTTGTCGCGAGCCAACTTCACTAAACGCTCAACAGAACGCTCCTCCTTGCCTATCCCATGATCCATCACTTCGACATACACGTTATCTTTGCCGACCGCGTCAACAATCTGATCCAAGTGGTCCTGCGCTTGAGCAAAATTGTTGGCGACCACCAGGTCATGCAACCCCTCAATAGCCTCAACCAGCCTATCCGTGCTTCCAGAGTCGAACGCTTGCTGAAGCAACTCTATGTGGGTGTCAACGCTGTCGATGCTGGCGAACTGCAAGTCTCGCAACCCCAAGTCAAGAGCCCGCTCACGATCCCCCTCTAAAGCCGCCTGCAAAGCCCCCTCTAATGCAGACCGCGCTAAAGTGCCAGCGACAGGCCCACCAACACATCCCGTAAGAACGATCAGGCCCTCCCCGTATTCTTTCAGGAGCGGATAGTCAATGCGCGGCACCCTCCAATAAGAGTTCTCCGCCTCATTATGCATCCGCAACAAATTCCGGTAGCCCTGCTCAGTTCCCGCCAAAACCGTCAAATGATAGTAAGTCTTACGCTTCCCCTCAGAATCACTCTCTTCAGCCTCAGAAGCCTCATCGTCCTCACTGGTAAACATCACGTCACGAGTGTGACGATCCAGTAAAGCCAGATAC
Organism: uncultured Actinomyces sp.; assembly: GCA_945949035.1. GTDB lineage: Bacteria > Actinomycetota > Actinomycetes > Actinomycetales > Actinomycetaceae > Scrofimicrobium. Next base: position 1,460 of record CAMFDH010000078.1, on the reverse strand, counting down.
ATCTCCTCCCCATAAATAGGGACAACACCTTCCTTGTTGCACGCTTGATGGAACTTGAACCATCCATCAATAGAACCATGATCCGTGATCCCCACATGCGAAGCCCCATCAGCCAACGCCAACTTCGGCAGCTCCGCGGTACGAATCAAACCATCCAAAGGAGAATGCTCCGAATGGTTATGCAAGTGCACAAAAGCATCCGGGTTCTCACGCAACACAGCAGCAGACTGACGAAAAGCCGGGAGAGACTCAACGTCACCTACAGAAGAAGACGACACGTCGCTCGGTGACGCATCCGTGTCCGGCTTGTCTGGCGTAGGCGCTGCTTGCTCGTTTAGCTCACCGGCAGCTTGCTCGTTTAGCTCACCTACGCGCGGGAAATCTGCTCCGGTAGCGGAAAACACCGTATTGTCATCCCCCACAACCGCATCCCACGGCAGCGGCTCACCCACCAGCCCGGAGGTCCCACCAATACGACGTAAACGACCACCCACATCTACAGCCTGCCCGTTTGACACACCGCTAGATGACACATCTACATCCTGAGTGTTCAGCGCAAGTATGATCCGGTCGTCCAGCTCACCGGCAACTTGGTCGTCTGGCACAGACACAGCTTGCTCGTTTAGCTCACCTACGCGCGGGAAATCTGCTCCGGTAGCGGAAAACACCGTATTGTCATCCCCCACAACCGCATCCCACGGCAGCGACGCCCTAACCAGCCCAGAGGTCACGCCAATACGCTGCAAACTACCGCCCCCACCAGCTGGACCGGAAGAGACCTCACCGCCATCCAACCGGTCAATACGATCCGTGAAATCCTCCAAAACCAAACCACAAGGCATCACAAACCGCGCAGGAACCCCCGCAGTCGAGGCACCCACAAAATCGTCGCGCACATCATCACCACTCACCCAATCAACAGGGTCACAAAGAACGACACCATCATCCAAAACAATGCTGTCGCCACCCCTGTCCGCGGCATGAAAAAACGTCATGCCCTACTTGTGGGACACAGACAGACGCCACGCACAAAACCCTAAGCCGAAGGGGGCTGAAAAACCTCTAACTCCTGCTCACCGGCATCCACCACCGCACCCTCCGAACCCAAAAACTCCTGGGCCACCGGATAGAACTCGTCGCGGACCTGCAAGGCAACCTGCGCACACCGATCAATAAGATCAGGCACATTACCATCCGGATCCACACCCAACTCCTGCAACTGCAACGCATAGGCGTACATATCCGACAACTCCTGCGCAGTCACATCATCCACACCCGTACCCAACGACGCGACAGCGCTTGCGGTTACGCTTGCGGCAGCCTGTGCGCGCTCGCCGGTGTCGGTGGACTCTGCAATAAGTTCGCGGGCCTCCTGCGCCATCTCTATGACGCCATCTGCCATGTTCAGCAGCGCGATAGCCTGCACCCCCGGGGTCTGTTCAAAGACAAGGTCGTATATC
>CAMFDH010000077.1 GCA_945949035.1 uncultured Actinomyces sp. | reverse complement strand
TGGCACCCGAGGACTGGGTCGAGGGTTGCTCCATTGAGCTTGAAACCTCACTTGGTCGCGCCCTCTTCAACGAGACGCTTCCGGTTGACTACCCGTACGTCAACTACAACGTCAAGAAGAAGCAGCTTTCGGAGATCGTCAACGACCTCGCCGAGCGCTACCCGAACGTCCTCGTGGCCGAGTGCCTGGACGCACTGAAGTCCGCTGGTTTCTACTGGGCCACCTGGTCCGGTGTCACCTTCGCGTTCACCGATATCCAGCCCTCGCCGAACAAGGACGCCATCCTTGCGAAGTACGAGGAGAAGGCAATGAAGATCCAGTCGGAGTACGACCGTGGTCTGATCGGAGCCGAGGATCGCTACCGCGAACTGGTTGACGTGTGGACCGAGTGCACCCAGGTGGTTGCCGAGGATATGCGCGTCAACTTCACCGAGCTGAACACCGTGTTCCGCATGGTTGAGTCCGGTGCCCGTGGTAACTGGTCGCAGATCCAGCAGATCGCAGGTATGCGTGGTCTGGTGTCTGACCCGAAGCAGAAGCTGATCGAGCGCCCGATTCGCGCGAACTACCGTGAGGGCCTGACCGTCCTCGAGTACTTCATCGCGACTCACGGTGCCCGTAAGGGAACCGCTGACACGGCACTTCGTACCGCTGAGTCGGGTTACCTGACCCGTCGTCTGGTCGACGTTTCGCAGGACGTTATCGTTCGTGAAGAAGACTGTGGCACCCGTGGTGGTGTCGAGGTCGAGATCGCGAAGCGTGACGAAGAGACCGGTGAAATGCACCGTTCCGCTGTCCTCGAGACCACTGCATACGCCCGCACCCTGGCTGCTGATGTAGCCAACGCCGATGGTGACATCATCGGTGAGAAGGGTTCGGATGTAACCAGCGAGACCCTCGATGCGATGATCGCTGCGGGTGTAGAGAAGATCAAGGTTCGCTCGGTTCTGACCTGCGAGTCCCTGGTTGGTACCTGCGCCGCCTGCTACGGCCGTTCACTGGCCACAGGTAAGCGTGCTGACATTGGTGAGGCCGTGGGCATTATCGCGGCTCAGTCGATTGGTGAGCCCGGAACCCAGCTGACGATGCGTACCTTCCACACCGGTGGTGCTGCGTCGGGTGGTCAGGACATTACCCAGGGTCTGCCTCGTGTCCAGGAGCTCTTTGAGGCCCGCACCCCGAAGGGTGTGGCCCGTATGGCTGAGGCCGATGGCACCATCGAGATCAACGAGGACAACCCGAACTACCGCGTCATCATCATCAAGCGTGACGATGACAAGGAAGACGTGGAGATTGACGTTTCTCGTCGTTCGAAGCTGCTTGTTGAAGAGGGCGATCACGTCGTCACCGGTCAGCAGCTCTCGGCTGGTCGTCTGGACCCGAAGGAGGTGCTGCGTCTGCGCGGTGCCTCGAAGGCTCAGCGTCTGCTGGTCGACGAGGTTCAGGAGATCTACCGCTCCCAGGGTGTGGATATCCACGCGAAGCACATCGAGGTTATCGTTCGCCAGATGACACGTCGTGTCACGGTTCTTGAGCCGGGGGACACCTCGTTCATGCCGGGTGAGCTGGTTGACTCGATGGTCTACCGTGAGCAGAACCGTCGTATCGCAGCGCAAGGTGGCAAGTTCGCCCAGGGTCGTCCGATGCTGATGGGTATCACGAAGGCGTCGCTTGCGACCGATTCGTGGCTCTCGGCGGCGTCGTTCCAGGAGACCACCAAGGTTCTGACTGAGGCAGCGATGAACACCAAGACGGACCCCCTGCTGGGCCTGAAGGAGAACGTCATCCTCGGTAAGTTGATCCCTGCCGGTACCGGCCTTGCACGTTACGGCGACCTCGCGGTCGAACCGACGCCTGAGGCAATGGCAGAGATGAACTACAGCCCGCTCGACTTCTCACTTGATGATGGTCGCACCGGTCTGGAGGACTTCGTCCACTCACTCGAGAACATCGACTTCGGATTCGGGTTCTCAAACAACTAGTTTGAGTAATACCTAGTAAGAAGTAGGTTGGGGAAGGCCCCGATCACCGTGAAATCACGGCGGTCGGGGCCTTTTCACGCCTGCAGGACACCTACCCACGGGCGCTAACGGCACCGTGCTGATGACCATGGGCGGCATTGCAATCATCGCCCTCGGTGGCGGTATTGCCCTGGCAAGCCGTAGCCGCAGGAAGTCTGTCACCGAGTAGGTGATAGAGGCCTAGTCGAACTGTGCTGTGGCCCTGACGTAACCATTCGTGAAAGCCCCAGCTCTCCGGCCTACCCAACTTCCCCTGGTGGATAGTTGCGTGGTCCACCACGGCGATTGCCAGTGGTATCTACGTTTGGCGGGCTGGTTATGCAACGTCACGTCGTACGTCTGACTGAAGTCCCATTCAAGGACCATCCTCGACCCGGGTTGGTGAACCTTCGGGTGATCGTTAGCTCCCCTTTACTAACCCGTTAGCCGATGGGCTGATATAACTCTTAAAGGCGACGTGATCAGTGACGAAAGAGCTCCTGATTGCAGGCGCTTGATTGTCTGGCTTCGATCACTGCATCGTGGCTGGCTCAGGGTTAGGAGTGGTTGGTGCTCAAGAAGGAACTCGCGTACGGAAGAGACGCGGGCCTGCCAGAGTTGTCTCAGTACAACCGAATGCGCATCATCCAAACCCTTGTGGCGGGGGGACAGTTGTCGCGGGTAGAGATTGCGCGACTGACCCGCATGTCACCTGCAACCGTGAACCGCCTGACCACCTCGCTTATGGCTCAGGACCTGGTCGTTGAGGCCGGAAGTAATGAGGCCACGGGCGGACGCCCCTCGCTGATGGTCCGCTTCAACCCCGATGCGCGCTCGATCCTGGCCATTGATATGTGGGAGGGCGCCATTGAGGTGGCGCTACTGAACCTGGCCGGCGAAGAGATTGAGAGGGATCGGATCCTTCTTGACGGCACGGATGCGCAGAGCAAGCTCAACCTACTGGTAGAAACCGTGGCGGAATGGGATGCCCGAGAGGGCGATCACCTGGCAGCCGTCGGGGTCTCCGTTCCCGGTCCCGTCTCCGAAGACGGCGTGGTTCTGATTGCTCCTGCCCTGCAGTGGTACGACCTGCAGGTGGTCAGCCCCCTGCAGGCTGTGACCCGCGCTCCCGTTACGGTTGAGAACGACGTCAACCTGATAGCTCTAGCTGAGTACCTCAATCTGGAGTCGGCCAATCACAAGACCCTGGTCGCCATGGCGGTTTTCCAGGGCGTTGGTGCCGGGATTGTTGAGGACGGCCGTCTGTGGCGCGGCAATCACGGTGCGGCAGGTCAGTTTGGCCGTATGCTGCGCGATGTTTCGGGCCTCAAGCACCAGCGTTACGGCTTCGGTCACCTAGAGACTGAACTGGGGGAGCAGGGGTTGCTGCAGAGGGCGATCAATGCCCGCGTGGTCTCACCCGAGGTGGATTCGGCTGATTCCGTGTTTCGCGCGGCCGAAGAAGGCGACCTGGAAGCCCTCGCTATGGTTGAGTCAGTGGCGGATGATTACGCGTTCCACCTGGTCAATGTCTGCGCCATGATCGCCCCTGACATCGTTGTGTTCGGCGGCCTTTTTGAGCGCTGGTCAGAGCTGTTGATCCCCATGATCGCTGAGCGCCTGCAGGGCAATGTGGTTCATATGCCAGAGCTACGCACAGCTGCCCTCGGTGACGAAGGCAAGATTATTGGCGCCGGCATGTTTGCCCTGCGTCAAGCCGGGGGCATCCGCTCACTTCTCTCTGCCAACTAGGGACTTTGACCACTTAGCTTCTCTCCGGAGCGGTTCGTTGCCGTCCTCGCCTGCCCTCGGCAAGCTTGAATGTGACCTGGCCTTTATGAAACTGAGACCATCTTTCGGTTGATTTATGACCTATCGGACATAAAAGCTAGGTAGAATAGAATAACCAGTTATTTGCAGTGCGAAAATAACTACCAGTGTTGGTGTCGCATTGCAGATCTGATCAGACAGAACTGAAGTGCCTGGCGAACGATGATCTGGGTTCGTCCGGTATCCAAAGTGGAACAGTTCATTGTCCAAAGGAGGACGCAGTGAAGATAAGGAAGACAGTCGCAGCACTAGCTGCTGTGGCCGGCCTATCGCTGGTCGCAGCTTGTTCATCACCTACTCCGGCGGGCACGGACTCCGGTACTGAAGGTACCGAGAGTGGGGGAGGGGAAACCTCTACCAGTGCCGGCCCGTTCACCATCGGTGTCTCAAACGCGTTCGTGGGGTCTGAGTACAGGACCCAGATGATTGAGGCCATCGAGGAAGTCTTTAATGAGTACAAGGAACAGGGCGTCCTCGACGAACTGGTCATGGAGAACGCTGACACGGATGTAAACGGTCAGATCCAGCAGGTTCGCAACCTCATTAACAAGGGTGTCGACGCGATCATTATCGACCCCAACTCTGCCACCGCCCTCGACGCTGTCTTCAAGGAAGCCATCAGTCAGGGCATCAAGGTCTACGCCATTGACCAGGCTGTAGAAACGCAAGAGGTCCTCAACGTTGGTATTTCGCAGCAGGATCTGGGTGCCGCTTCGGCCACCTGGTTCGCTGAGGCCGTCGGGGATGGCGCCAAGATCGTCACCGTAGAGGGCGCCGCGGGCAACCCGGCAACCGAGGCTCGTTGGGCCGGCGCAGAACCCATCTTCGAAGCCGCAGGCATCGAGGTTCTGACCCGCGGTGACGGTGGTTGGGACCAGACCACCGGTCAGACAGTCGCCACCGACCTTCTTGCCACCTACCCCGATATCGCTGGTATCTGGACGTATGACGGCATGGCGCAGGGCACGCTGAAGGCTATCGAAGCCGCAGGCAAGACCGATTCGGTCATCACCACGGGTGAGGCCCGCGTTGGCTTCATGCGCATGTGGAACGACCTGCTTGACACCGGCTTCAAGACCGCCGGCGTCATCAACCCTCCGGGCACCGGTGCCACCGCCCTGCACTTCGCTGTGAACCAGCTGCAGGGACTTGAGCTGGATGAATCGAAGCTGGCTGAGGACGGCCACTCCATCATCCTGCCCCTGGAGCCGACCATCACCGATGCCAACTTTGCTGAGTACTGGGAGCCGGTAAAGGACAAGCCAGACACCTATGTTCTGGACTCAATCCTGACCGCCGACCAGGTCATGGCGTACTTCAAGTAACCAACCCGGGGTGGGTCGGTTCGCCGGCCCACCCCACCATCAGCAAAGGGGTAGACCCTCAATGCCTTTCCTCGTCATGGAAGATGTCTCCAAACGCTTTGGCGGCGTTCGGGCTCTTCAGGGTGCCAGCCTGCAGGTGAATGCGGGTGAGGTCCACGGATTGCTGGGTGCCAACGGCTCCGGCAAATCCACTCTGAACAAGGTGCTGTCAGGCACCGTCAATCCTGACCAGGCGACCATCTCTATTGCAGGTGAGCCGGTGCGAATCACCCGCCCCATCGATGCTCACCGCCACCACGTCGCCTCCGTTTACCAGCAGCTGTCGCTGGTCCCCGAGTTGAGCATTGCCGACAACCTGCTCCTCGGCACCGAGATTTCCCGCGCCGGATTCGTCGACCGCAAGAAGTCGCGCCAGCACGCGGAAGAGGCCCTGGCTCACTTCCTTCCAGGAATGGATGACGGGGTTACCCTGAACACTGAAGTCGGGGACCTTTCGCCCGGCTCCCAGCAGCTGGTCGAGGTCGCTAAGGCCGTGGCCCGCCGCCCCCGCATCCTCGTCCTCGACGAAGCCACCGCCTCCCTGCGCCGCGACCAGGTCGAACTGGTTTTCTCTATGGTGCGCCAACTGGTTGATGAGGGTGTGGCCGTCGTCTTCGTTTCGCACCGCCTTGAAGAGGTGCGGCAGATCTGCCAGAGGGCAACCATTCTGCGCAACGGCAAGACCGTTGCCTCCGTCGATATGCAGGACATGTCTGAAGCCCGCCTGGTCCGCCTCATGGTTGGCGACCTGGTTGAGGAAGAGGCAGAGGGAACCGAACAGGCCCAGCGCACCGCCCTCAGTGAAGAGGTCCAGCTGGAAACCCGCAACCTCCATTCCGCCACACTGCGGGGAATCAACCTCGACGCCCGAAAGGGTGAGGTCGTGGGCCTTGGTGGCCTGCAGGGTCAGGGCCAGTCGGAACTACTGCATGTCCTCTTCGGTGATATCCCCAAGACCTCGGGTGAGGTCAAGATTGCCGGTGAGGTCCAGAACTACCGCGGCCCCCGCGGCGGTATCTCCGCCGGCGTCGCCCTCGTCCCCGGGGATCGTGGCAGTCAGGGTCTGCTGATGAAGCGCCCCATCCTTGAGAACCTCTCTATCATCAGCGGACGCAAGCGCCTCATGGCCAAGTGGTTCGTCAACATGGGCCGCGAGAAACAGGCCGCCGGCGCCGAGGTCGACCGCCTCCAAATCAAGATCGGCAGCCCACGCGACGCCGTCCCCACACTCTCCGGTGGTAACCCG
>CAMFDH010000076.1 GCA_945949035.1 uncultured Actinomyces sp. | reverse complement strand
CAGGGTTTCCATCAGGTCCAGGACCGACTGATCAGCCATTCCCGCCTTGCCGAGGGCGGTGGCGTCAAAGACCCCCCGCGCCCCATTAACACGGGTATCCATGGCCCCGAATCCAGTTCCCACCAGCAGGATCAACCCGAGAGCAGCGGAGATCCACCGCTCCTGACTGCGGGTTCCCCGGCTGACCGTCATGTTCCACCAGTTGATGCACCAGGATGCCAGCAGACCAAAACCAACCGCCACGATGGGGATGAGGGCGAGCGACATGACTTCCATGATGCGTCTGCCGTCGGAGAACCAGGGGCCGACGATCCACTTGCGGATGCCCCAGTCGGGTCCGTAGGCGAAGAAGACCAGGGTGATGAAAACCAGGTACGACCAGATCGGCCACGCCACGGGGCGCATCCCTCCCGGCCACGGCGCCCAGGAGGCCTGGCTGAAGCGTCCCGCCACAATGCGCAGGATTCCGAGGAGCAGCAGGACGGTAATGACGAAGTTGTAGGCCATCAGACCGTAGGTCAGGTCGTAGGGCGGGTTCGGCACCAGGGCCTGAGAGATGGCCGTCTGCAGGTCCACTCCGGAGCGCGGGTAGCTGCGCAATGAGCCCACCTCGGGGCGAAGCTGCACCCAGATGAACAGGGCAACGCTGAGAACAGAGGCCGCAACTGTACCGCCCAGAAGCCAGGGACGATGGGTGCGCACGCCCTCGACAATCAGGCGGTAAGCGCCGACGAGAAGTGGGGGGAGCAGCAGGAACAGAATGTTGAAGGCGTAAACCTGGTGGGCCTGAACTCCACCGATCACCGTGGCGAGGGCGACTACAGTCAGAAGGCCCGTGGTTGACCAGGAGCTGGCGCGCAAGGGCGTCACCGAACGGAAATCGCGGGGGTCGGTTCCGACCCGCAGCGAACTCATGAACGAGCGACCCAGCAGGACCACGATCACCGCCCCGCCGGGCAGAAGTGCAATCGACATGGCATTTGGTGCCTGCGAGTAGGCGTTGAAGGCATCCGCCGGCATCGAGGGCAGAACCCCTGCGATCACCGCGGCGGACAGGGCCACGCGACGGCTGGGATAGAGGGTGTAGGCGTAGATGGCGCTGCCAGTTACCCACACGACCATCAGCGCCAGGCTGACGGCGTTGGTTGCTGCAACGGTCGTGCCCGGGGTGGCAAAGAGGGCTGTAAAGATGTGCCATCCGACCGGGTAGCCAGTGGAAAGTCCCCCGCCGTAGTTGTGCGCTAGTGCCGCACTCGGGGTGGCAATGCCCAGCTGAGTAATGCCCCAAACCCCGTTGATGTGGAAGGAGGGATCCCACTGCTGCACCGGGTTACCCGCGGGTGCGACCAGCATCGTCGGAAGTGCGGCTAGCAACCAGCCGACGAATGCCGCCGCGGCGAAACCGAGGGACCAGAAACGCATGCGGTAGCGGGGCCGACCCACACTGACCACCCTGCGTCGACGAATGAAGAGGGCGGCGCCCAGGGACCCGATGAGGACGAGGACGGGAAGAACCCGAGCCCCCGACCAGAACCAGCCGAGCTGGTAGTACAGAAGTGAGAGTGGAAGGAGCAGCGCCGTTGTCACAGCGGGCGAAGCTGCAAACGCAGCCGGGGCCGGGACCCTCGCTAGGCGCAGCCAGAAGTAGGTCGTTCCAACCCAGGTAACGACCATTGCCGTGGCAAGTCCGATCCAGGGAATCCAACCCACCAGGACACTCACCTGGAAGACTCCTCCACGGTGACCTCGTCCTCGGCCGCACCTTGTTCAGCAAATTCGGCGGACTCGCCGGCTTTCTGCTCTGCCTTCTGCCTGCGCTTGCTCAGCACGATCTCCACCACCATGGGGATCACAGAGACAATGACAATGAGGACGATGATGACCTCGAGGTTCTCATGGACAAACGGAACACCGCCGAGGGCAGCGCCAGCCCAGGTCACTCCGGCGCCCCAGAGCAGAGCACCAGTCATGCTGTAGGCGAGGAACTTCCGGTAGGGATACTTAGCGATTCCAGCCACCAGGGGAACGAAGGTCCGCACGAACGGGACGAAGCGACCAATCACCAGTGCGCGTCCGCCGTAGCGGGCGAAGAAGGCTTCCGACTGCTCCACGTACTCGGTCTTGAGGATGCGCGCATCATCCTTGAACAGGCCCCGTCCGTAGCGCTTCCCCAGGAAGTACCCCACCTGGGAACCGAGGAAGGCGGCAATCAGGATGATCCCGATCATGACCCACATGTTGATACCCAGCTGGGTGTGCAGCAGACCGGCTGCAAAAAGGAGAGAGTCGCCCGGCAAGACCGGGAAGAGAACACCCGACTCGATGAAAACGATGATGGCGACACCGAGGAGAACCCAGGGACCCATGGCAATCAGCAGCGTGGTGGGGTCACGGAACCAGTCGACCAGTGTGTCGAACCAGTTGGCCGCCACAAGCGGCAAGCCCGGCAGGGCCGTCGGCACCAAAGTGGCATCAAAAAGCGATGCGGAGTGGACCAAAACGGTCTCCATTACAACCTCTGTTCCCAGTGTGTCAGCAAACTCTGATCCTATTAGAGGGACTGGAGGCAACCTACAAACTGCGTCGAATCTCAAAGTTTTTCAGGGAGAATTGGGGGTTGTCACCCACGGTGACAGGCCCGGTTTGCAGGTAAGTCTGGCTAGACTAACCCCATGCCGGTAGACCATGAACCCGACGCTGTGACGTCAACAGCGCCCACAACTGTGGTCTCCGAACAGGGCGGTGAGGCGATCGTTCAGTCCCGCCTCAGCCACGGGGTCTACGTTTCCGACTCTATTCCGGGCAGGCGGCGCCGACTTGAGGACGCCGTCGAAACCATCTTCGCCCTGGCCGGAATCGTCCTGGTCCTACTGCTTGGCGTCTACGCCCAGTCCACCACGCAGGGCGTAGAAGAGGACGTGCGGGCCGCCCTCGACAACGTCATTCGTCAGGTTCTGTTCTTCCCACTGAGTTTCCTTGAGGGAACCTTCGTCATCCTCGCCCCCGTGGGGTTGATCGTCTACCTGGTGCGTCATCGCGACTACTCGACGATCATCCACGCCGTCCTCACCGCCCTGTTTACGGTCCTGGTGGGTTGGGGCCTACTACTCGCACTTCCGTACCTGCCTGAAACGATCTCGGAGGGGCTTGAGATCATCACCCCGACCGGCAGCCTCGAGTCGATCAGCATTGTCTACATGGTCCTGGCCGCCATGACGACCGTGGTGGGAACGACCTCGACATCCAAGAGCGTCAAGTTCACCTGGCTGGGGATCTGGATCCTGCTGTTCTTCGCCCTCATTCGCGGCACCGCTACCCTGCAGGGTGTCCTGGTGACGATCCTTCTGGGGCGGATGATCGGCACGCTGGCCCGGTGGATTGGCGGGTTCAATGATGCCCGCGCCCTTCCCGCCAACCTGGTGGATGCGGCCCTGGCCGTGGGAATCAACCCGACCCGTCTGGTCCGAGTTGACCTTCCGACGGATCGCCAGCCCCTGGAAACCTGGCTGGTGACCGAAAGTGATGAGCTGCCGGACTACCGCATCGGCCAGATTCATCCCCCACTTGTCACCACGCCGATTCTCGATACGCACGACGAGTTCGCGGTGACCCCGCAGTACTCCCGCGATTCTGACCGGCAGTACCAGATGTGGATTGAGGGCGGCGCCAGCCTCGATGTCCACGTCCTTGACCCGGATACCGGAATCACCTCCATCGCTTCCGATATGTGGTCGAACCTGAGGATACGCGGCACCGAGCGCCTGATCAGCCCCGCCATCAAGATCAACGCGCAGCGCGAAATGCTCGCTGCCAGCGTGGCTGCCAAGGCCGGGGTGCGGACACCCCAACCGATTGCCGTCGCCGACGCCGGCAGCTCCGTAGCCATGTTTTGGGAGCCACTGCCACTGACCGTGCCCCTGCTGAAGTTGGCGGACAGCGGTTTTGAGATCAGCGATGACACCCTGGACCAGGCGTGGGAGCAACTGCAGAGCGCCCACAGCCGCGATGTCTGCCACCGCAACCTTGACGTTGACGCGCTGACCCTGGACGAGCACCTCAACCTGTGGACCCTCAACTGGAACCAGGCCGACATGGGTTCCAATGACATCGCCCGCCGCATCGACTGCGCACAGATGCTGGTGCACCTCTCGCTGGCAACCAGCGTCGAGAGGGCGGTGGCATCAGCCCAGCGGATGATCGGCCTGCCGGAACTGCTTTCGATCGCCCTGGTCCTCCAGTCTGCTGCGCTGCCCGTGGGCCTGCGGGCGAGGGCCCGTAAGAGCAAGGTGATCGACCACCTCCGCGAACACCTTTCCGAAATCACCCCAGCCACACAGGCACTGGAACCGCTCAAGTTGGAACGCTTCTCAGCCAAGACGGTCGTCATGGCTGTTGTTCTCGTGATGGCCCTGGTGGCTGTCATGGGTTCACTCAACTTTGAGGCCGTGGGTAAGGCCCTTAGCGACGCCAACATCTACTGGGTCATCGCGGTGTTCCTTATCGGATCCGTGACCTGGGTGGGGGCCGCCATTCCACTGGTTGCCTTTGCCCCCAAGAAGATTCGCCTCTGGAACGCCACCCTGGCGCAGATGGCCGCTTCGATTGTCACCCTGGTGGCACCCGCGGGCATCGGTCCCGCGGCCCTGAACCTGCGCTTCCTCAACCGTGAGAAGCTCTCCACCCCCGTCGCGGTTGCCACGGTGACCCTGGTGCAGATCTCGCAGTTCCTCACCTCGGTCGTCCTGCTCCTGCTGGTCGTTATCGGGACCGGAACGTCTCTGAACGGCCTCAACATTCCCACCATGACCATCGTCTGGGTGGTGGCGGCTGTCGGCACTCTTCTCTCCGCCACCCTCGCGGTTCCCAAGGTCCGCAAGTGGATTTGGAAGAAGCTGCGTCCCTCCTGGGATCAGGTTTACCCACAGCTGCTGTGGATCATGGGCCACCCGAAGCAGCTGCTCATTGCCGTTGGCGGCAACATGCTGATGAACATCGGCTACATCGGCGCCTTCGGTGCCGCACTGGCGGCATTCGGTGTCGTTCTGGACCCACTCTCGCTCGCCCTGACGTACCTGGTGTCCTCCACCCTAGGCTCGGTCATTCCCACACCCGGTGGTATCGGACCTGTCGAAATGGCGCTCACGGCCGGCCTGCAGGTCGCCGGGGTTCCCCCGGCCATCGCCCTGTCAACCGCCGTCCTCTTCCGCCTCATGACCTTCTACGGACGTATCCCGTTCGGCTGGTTGGCTCTGAAGCACATGGAAAAGAAGGGGCTTCTCTAGCAGCAGGGCTTTACGGGTCGCGCTGGTTATCGGTTTCGATGGCGTTGCCGATATCCATCTTCATCTGCTCGTTGAGCCAGCTCGTTGAACCGACGCGTCCCTGCGCCACGTCCTCGTCAAAGCCAAGCACCTTCATCCACACGTCCACCAGTTCGCGGTGGTAGGTGTGTCCGTGACCCGCGGGGGCCGTACCCGCAACCGGCAGGTCTGTCATCAACTGCAGATAGGTGACGAACGGGGTGTAGTACATGACGGGAACGTCGAGGCCGGCGCGTTCGCGAATCCAGTCGGGCTCTTTGACCATGACCCCCACGTCGTACCAGACCACGGGATCGGAGGCGTGCTGCGCAAAGACAACTCGGGGGAACTCCCACCTCCCGAACTCTCTGCCGTAGCGGTCCTTGGTGAGTTGGTCGGGGTTGTTGACAAAGCGCACGTGCTTGCCGTTGTCGTAGACCGGAGCAACCTCGGGACTGCCCCGGTGACGCCCAGCCGTCAGCTCACGAAGCAGCTTCGACTTGTGGGGGGAGCCGGTCCAGATGGCCCCATCGGCGCGCTCCAGCAGGTCCTGACCATTGGCGAAGACATGCTGTGAGCCGTAGGCCCCCAGGGACTCACCGGAGACGATGACAAGGGGACGCTTCTCAACCGGCATTTGATGAACGTACTGCTCAACTCGATTGAACAGGTAGGTCCCAGCATCGGCACAGGGTGTGAGGTCAGAGACCAGCAGCGCAGCGGAGAAGAGGTAGGAGTACTGCATGGTGACCACCGCGCAGTCGCCCCGGGTCAGGTACTCCATGGGTTGCACCAGCCACTCGTCAACCCACCCCGAGCCGGTGGCTGTGTTGACCAGGATTACGGAACGCTCGAAGCCACCAGCACGCTCCAGATCTGCGATGGCCAGGTCCGCGAGTTCCTCCAGATCGGAACTCTTGGTGGGCATTCCGGCGTAGATCCGAATCGGTTCCATGGCAGGCAGGCCAGTAACGTCCTCGATCATCTGACGGCTGGGGCCTTTACAGATGAACTTGCGTCCCTGTCCCCCAATGGAATCCCAGGGAACCAGCGAGGCCGGAGAACCCGACCGCTCGGACACCTGCGGCTGCGGGTATCCGCCCCCGCTCTTGGTGTTGAGCGCTTCGGCCTTGTGGGCGAAAAGCGCCATGAGCGACTTGAAGACGATCTTGTTTGAAACAAGGAAGACGATGACGACGATGAAACCGAAGGCAATCGCGA
>CAMFDH010000075.1 GCA_945949035.1 uncultured Actinomyces sp. | reverse complement strand
ATTCGTCGAGGTTTCCTCGCATGCCATTTCGCTGGACCGAGCCTGTGGGGTTCAGTTCGACCTCGGTGTCTTCACCAATCTCCAGCACGATCATCTCGACTTCTACGACAACAGTATGGACCTCTACTTCGAGGCTAAGGCCCAGCTGTTCGAATCGGAACGCACCCGCCTGGGGGTCGCCGCGGTTGATGACGCGTATGGTCGTCGCCTGGTTCGGGAGGCAACCACCCCGATGACTGCGGTTCAGGTTCTGACCAACGATGTCATTGAGGGTCTTGATGCTCCCCTGTGGCGCGTTAGCGACATTACTGTCGCCCCCTCGGTCGGTGGCAGCTCATTTACCCTCTCCTCCCCTGACGGCACGCAGTTTCAGGCGTCATGCCCGATTCCAGGGGTCGTCAACGTGCAGGACGCCGCCCTCGCCATTGTTGGGGCACATCTGCTCGGGGTCAGTGTTGAGGATGCTATTGCCGGTGTGCGAGTGGCTCCCCCGGTCCCGGGACGTATGCAGTGGGTACCCAGCGCGGAACACCAGCCGGCAGTGCTCATCGACTACGCCCACACCCCCGAGGCACTTGAGCACCTGCTTGAAGATATCCGCCCCCTCTGCTCGAAGAACCTGGTTCTGGTCTTCGGAACCGACGGTGATCGAGATGCGACCAAGCGCGTTCCCCTGGGTGAGATTGCGGGCCGCGGCGCCGACCTCATCTGGGTAACCGATGAGAACCCCCGCTGGGAAGATCCCACCATCATGCGCAACCAGCTGCTCGAGGGAATCCGTGCGGTGCGCCCCTCCCTCGACGGTGTCATTGAAGTGACTACCAGCCGCAGGGATGCCGTCCGAGAAGCCATCTACCGCGCGAGCGCCGGAGACGTTGTAATTATCTCTGGAAAGGGTGCGGAACCGTACCAGGACTACCGCGGAGTCCACCACCACTACATGGATGCACCTGTCGCCCGGGAGGTTCTAGATGCCTACATCAATGAACCAAGCGCGCACGCCCCAAACAACTGAAGCCCCGACCTCCTGAGGAATGAAAATGCAAGAGAATCCCCTGGCCGAGCGCGCCCCCTTTGAAGACGGTGAGGAAGAGTTCATCGAGCCCACGGAAGACGAGGTCGATGAGCTAGTCGAGGACGAAGACGCAGAAGAACTCGAACTGCGCCTCAATGCCATGCGCGCTGACCTCGCGATGTACAACCTCGAGGAGGAGGACCTTGCCCTACTGGAGCAGGGCGATGACTGGACGGTCAACTCACTCGAGCACTCCCCCAAGCCGGTTGTAGCCGTCATTGGACGCCCCAATGTCGGTAAGTCCACCCTGGTCAACCGTGTCCTGGGGCGCCGAGAGGCCGTCGTCCAGGACACCCCCGGAGTAACTCGCGACCGCGTGCTCTACGAGGCCGAGTGGGCCGGAGTTGACTTCATCCTGGTCGACACGGGTGGTTGGGAAGTCGACGTGAAGGGTTTGGATCGGCAGATCGCCGAGCAGGCAGAGGTTGCCATTGGCCTCGCCGATGTCATTATCTTCGTCGTCGACGCGACCGTCGGGGCCACCTCAACTGATGAACAGGTTGTTCCCCTGCTGCGGCGAGCCGGAAGGCCCGTGATCCTAGCTGCGAACAAGGCCGACTCGGTCCTCCAGGAATCCGACGCGGCCTACCTCTGGTCGCTGGGGCTAGGCCAGCCCTACCCGATTTCTGCCCTGCACGGTCGAGGCGCAGGAGACATGCTTGACGCGGTGGTTCGCGCTCTTCCCGAGGAGGCTGCAACCCCGACGAGGGCGCGCTCCTCCAAGATGCGCAGAGTGGCTCTGGTTGGCCGTCCCAACGTCGGCAAGTCATCCCTGCTCAACGCCCTCGCCGGAGAGACCCGCGCCGTCGTCCATGACCTCGCCGGTACGACTCGTGACCCTATTGATGAGGTCGTCGAGTTTGACGGCAGGGAATGGGAGTTCGTTGACACCGCTGGGATTAAGCGGCGACTGCACCGCACCAGCGGGGCCGACTACTACGCATCCATTCGCACGCAGGCTGCGCTTGAACGCTCTGAGGTCGCCCTCGTCCTCATCGATGCTTCAGTTCCGCTGACTGAGCAGGATGTCCGTGTGATCCAACAGGCTGTCGATGCCGGTCGGGCCATCGTCATTGTCAACAACAAGTGGGATCTGGTTGATGATGAACAGAGGGTGTCAATCGCCAAGCAGGAGGAGCGGGAGTTGGTCCAGGTTGACTGGGCACCGCGAATCAACCTTTCGGCAAAGACCACCTGGCATGTCAACCGCATTGCGCGAGCCCTCGATACAGCACTCGAAGGGTGGGGAACCAGAGTCTCGACGGGGAAGCTCAATGCATTCTTCGGTCGACTGACCGCGGCCCACCCGCACCCTGTTCGAGGCGGGCGGCAGCCGCGTATCCTCTTCGGAACCCAGGCATCGACGATGCCCCCGAGGTTCGTGCTGTTCACCACCGGATTCCTCGACCCGGCCTACCGTCGGTTCATCCAGCGCCGCCTTCGCGAGGAGTTTGGCTTCAAGGGCACTCCGATTCAGATCTCGGTTCGAGTCAGGGAACGCCGCGCCAGAAAGTAACGCCCCGCACCGAGGGGGCTCGGAAACTCCGAGCGAAGTGAAGAAGGAACAGTTGTGTTTGGAAGTTACATCGCCATCGGTGATTCATTTACGGAAGGACTGGGTGACCAGCGTCCTGATGGGACGCTGCGGGGATGGTCCGACCTCCTCGCCGAAGGCCTAGCTGAGGCTCACGCTTCCGTTCGTGGTGCGGATGACCCTGCGTTTCGCTATGCCAACCTGGCTATCCGTGGTCGGAAGATTGAGGCCATCATTGCGGAGCAGATCGAACCTGCCCTTCAGCAACGACCCGAGCTGATCTCGTTCAATGCCGGGGGCAACAACATGCTCCGACCTAAGTTCAGCGCGGAGGAGGCCCTGGCGGAGTCACTGGGGGCAGTTGAGAAACTTGTCGCGGGCGGAAGCCACGTCCTCCTTCTTGCCGGCCCCGATCCGGTCAACAACCTGCCTTTCGGAAAGGTCTTTTCAGAGCGAGGCGGCAGATTCACGGCGCTTGCCAAGGAAGAGACTCGGGGAATGTCAGGCGTAACCTTCGTCGACAACTTCAGCGACCGGGCCTTTGAGGATTCGACCTACTGGTCTGAGGACGGACTGCACCTCTCGGGAGCGGGCCACCTTAGGGTCGCCGCCAACTGCCTCGAGGCACTGGATCTTCAGTTTCCTGCCGGTTGGGATGACCCCTGGGACCCGACGCCCAATCGAAAGAACTATCGCTCGGCACGCTACCTCAGCACCTATGTGGCGCCATGGATTGGACGACGTCTCACCGGGCGCTCATCAGGCGATGGTCGCACGGCAAAACGCCCGCTTCTTACCGAGGTCAAGGTGCACCGCAAGGACTAGGTTGGTAGAAGCTCCTGCCAGTCCGAATGGTGGCCCAGGCAGGAGGTTGCCCGTACTTTTGGCACACTTACGGCTAGCCCACCCGCAACTAGAGATAACTTGGAGCGCACCTTGTCGGCACACCCAGAAACTTCCGGACTGATTCATCGCTACATGGACTGGTTGCCGGTGCAGCCGGGCCAGCCGATTATCAGTCTTGGCGAGGGATCCACCCCCCTGGTCTACTGCCGCCAAATCTCCAAGCTGGTCAACAACGAAGTCTGGGTCAAGGTCGAGGGTTCCAACCCCACCGGATCGTTCAAGGACCGGGGAATGACCATGGCTGTGACCATGGCAGCGGCGCGCGGTGCACAGGCCGTCGTCTGCGCGTCCACCGGCAACACCTCGGCGTCAGCTGCGGCCTACGCCGTGCAGGCCGGAATGACCCCCGTGGTGCTGCTCCCTGCCGGCAAGATTGCCCGTGGCAAGCTCGCCCAGTCGGTGGTCTACGGCGCGCGAATCGTTCAGATTGACGGCAACTTTGACGACTGTCTTGACGTGGCGCGAAAGCTGGATGCGAACTACCCCATCGCACTCGTCAACTCTGTGAATCCCGACCGAATCCAGGGTCAGAAAACCGCTTCCTTCGAGATTGTCGACAGGCTGGGCGACGCTCCCGATATTCATATCCTCCCCGTGGGTAACGCGGGTAACATCACCGCCTACTGGAAGGGCTTCCAGGAGTATGCGGCGGCCGGCATTTCATCGCGTCTTCCCCAGATGTGGGGCTTTCAGGCGGCTGGGTCCGCCCCGTTTGTCGCCGGTCACCCCATTGCGGACCCGGAAACAATTGCCACCGCGATCCGCATCGGTAACCCTGCATCTTGGAATCAGGCGATTGCCGCCCGGGACGACTCCGGGGGACGCATCAGTGCTGTCACCGATGCAGAGATTCTGGCAGCTCAGGCACTGCTTGCCGCACAGGAGGGCGTGTTTGTCGAACCAGCCTCTGCAGCAGGTGTGGCGGGTCTACTCAAGGCCCACGCCGCCGGAGAGCTACCCACCGGTAAGACCATCACCATCACGGTCACTGGAAACGGACTGAAGGACATTGACACAGCACTGCTCGACCGTGAGATTGTGGCAGAGGTCCTTCCGGGTGATGTTGAGATCGTCGCCGCTAGTTTGGGCCTCTGAGTCCCATGCGTGAGGTGCTTCCTCTGGGACGTTCGGCAACCGTTCTCACGCCTGCCACAACCGCAAACCTAGGTCCTGGGTTCGATGCGCTGGGCCTGGCGTTGGACTGGGTCGACCAGGCTTCTGCCAGTGTGATTGAGCGTGGCTTTGAACTCTCCCTTACGGGGGATGGAGCAGGAACCCTTCCCCTTGATGAGAATCACCTGGTTATTTCAACGATTCTCCGGGGTCTTGAGGCGCTGGATGTCGAGGCCGGTGGCCTGGCCTTCACTGCGCACAACACAATTCCCCTCGCCCGTGGCCTCGGATCTTCCTCCGCGGCCATTGCCGCGGGGCTGGCGCTGGCGTGGGGTTTGGCTCACCCAGACAAACCACTGGACCGAGACTGGGCTTTCACGCTTGCGGTCGGACTGGAGGGACATCCGGACAATGTCGGTCCCGCCATCTACGGCGGCCTTACCATCGGGTGGCTCACCGACGAGGTGTGGAGGGTTGTGGGCCCTCAGGTTCACGAGGACATCAGGGTCTGTGCCCTAGTGCCCAACACGGTGCTTGAGACAACCACGGCACGTTCCGTCATGCCCCGGGAGATTCCGCTTAGTGATGCTATCGCCAACACAGCCCATGCAGCACTGCTGGTCCACGCTTTCGCTGAGGAACCCCGGTATCTGTTTGATGCCACCTCGGATCGACTCCACCAGGAGTACAGGCGTGGCCTCTACCCAAGCTCAATGGGGCTTGTCGATGCCCTTCGTGATCAGGGTCTAGCTGCCTGCATCTCCGGTGCTGGACCGACGGTCGTCCTGCTCCACACCGAGGGTCAGGGTGCACTTGTCGACCTCACGCTCGACGGACTCCTCTCGGACAACTCTGAGTTCTCCGGGTTCAGACGCCACACCCTGGGCATCGGTGAAGGTGTCCAGATCCTGCCCCCTTCCCAGTAGGCAGATAAAAGCGGGGCCACCTCGTCATCCTCGTCGTGGCAGCCCCGCAGTCTTTCACTCTCTAGTAGCCGTGTTCCTTTGCAACCAACTCAGCCAGTTCGACCGCATTGAGTGCGGCACCCTTGCGAAGGTTGTCTGAGGAGACGAAGTAGACTAAGCCTCGTTCCCCTGGCACAGCCTGATCTCGGCGAACTCGCCCGACAAAGGTTCCATCACGGCCTGCGGCCTCAAGTGGATTCGGCAGGTCAACCAACTCCACCCCGTCCATTTCGGCCAGTGCCGCCACGGCTTCATCAACTGAAATGGCCTTTTCAAACTCTGCGTGGACCGTCAGCGAGTGCCCGGAGAACACCGGGACTCGAACACAGGTGCCACCAACTGCCAGGTCTGGAAGTCCGAGGATACGACGCGATTCGTCACGCAGTTTCTGTTCCTCATCGGTCTCACCACTGCCGTCCTCGACAAAGTTCCCAGCTTTGGCTACGACGTTGAAGGCAATGGGAGCCGCATAGACCTTCGGCTGGGCATGGTCTACGGCAGAGCCATCAATCGAGAGCCTCTCAATCGGCTTCTCTCCCCCAACCACTGCTCGAACCTGGGAACCAAGCTCTTCAACTCCCGCCAGTCCGCTACCGGAGACAGCTTGGAAGGTGGTCACACGGAGGGCGCGCAAGCCAGCCAGGTTATCGAGTGCTTTCAGCGAGGGCATAGCTGCCATGGTGGTGCAGTTGGGGTTCGCGACGATTCCCAGGGGGCGATTGAGCATATCCTTCGGGTTCACCTCTGAGACCACCAGGGGAACCGAGGGGTCCTTGCGCCACCCAGATGAGTTGTCAATCACCACCGCACCGGCCTGGGCGAAAAGAGGGGCGTACTTTTTCGAAGCCGTCGCACCAGCAGAGAAGAGAGCCACGTCAATCCCAGTCAGGTCCTCTGGCGTCACCGTCGAAACATCCTCGACGGTAATCTTGCGATCCCGCCAGGTCATCTTTGTACCCGCCGATCGGGGC
>CAMFDH010000074.1 GCA_945949035.1 uncultured Actinomyces sp. | reverse complement strand
GTGAGCTTGTCACGCAGCGCAGCCAGGGCCTCATCTGAGGCGAGCGTGCCACCGAAGTCTTCGGCTGCTGCAACCGGGGCTGCAACGTGCTCTTCCTCAGCGGCTTCCTCAGCTGCAGAAGCTGCAACCTGGGCGCGGTGCGCTTCCCAACGAGCCTGTGCCTCGGCGTACTGGGCCTCCCAGGCCTCACGCTGTGCCTCGAAGCCTTCCATCCACTCCTGGGTCTCAGGGTCGAAGCCTTCGGGGTACTTGTAGTTGCCATTCTCGTCGTACTCGGCAGCCATACCGTAGAGCGAAGGATCGAACTCATCCGACTCCGGATCCATACCCTCATTGGCCTGCTTCAGTGACAGCGAGATGCGACGACGCTCGAGGTCGATGTCGATGACCTTGACGAACACGTCCGAGCCAACCTTGACGACCTGCTCCGGCATCTCGACGTGGCGCTGAGCCAGCTCGGAGATGTGGACCAGACCCTCGATGCCGTCCTCGACGCGAACAAACGCACCGAAGGGAACCAGCTTGGTGACCTGGCCGGGAACAACCTGGCCGATGGCGTGCTGGCGAGCAAATGCCTGCCACGGGTCTTCCTGGGTCGCCTTGAGGGACAGCGAGACACGCTCACGGTCCATGTCGACCTCAAGAACCTCAACCTCAACCGGCATTCCGACCTCGACGACCTCTGACGGGTGGTCGATGTGCTTCCAGGAGAGTTCAGAAACGTGAACCAGACCGTCTACGCCACCAAGATCCACGAACGCACCGAAGTTGACGATCGAGGAGATGACGCCGCGGCGTACCTGGCCCTTCTGAAGGGTGTTGAGGAAGTTCGAACGAACCTCAGACTGGCTCTGCTCAAGCCATGCGCGGCGGGAAAGAACAACGTTGTTGCGGTTCTTGTCCAGCTCAATGATCTTGGCGTCGAGCGTACGGCCGATGTACGGACCGAGCTCACGGACGCGACGCATCTCAACGAGGGATGCGGGAAGGAAGCCACGCAGACCGATGTCGAGGATAAGGCCGCCCTTGACGACCTCGATGACGGTACCGGAAACGACGCCGTCCTCTTCCTTGACCTTCTCAATCTCGCCCCAGGCGCGCTCGTACTGTGCGCGCTTCTTCGAGAGCAGCAGGCGGCCTTCCTTGTCTTCCTTCTGAAGAACAAGCGCCTCAATCTGATCGCCCACGGCGACGACCTCATCGGGGTCTACGTCGTGCTTGATCGACAGTTCGCGCGCCAGGATGACACCTTCGGTCTTGTAGCCGATGTCGAGAAGGACTTCGTCCCTGTCGACCTTAACTACGGTTCCTTCGACGATGTCGCCATCGTCAAAGTTTTTGATCGTCTCGTCAATAGCGGCGAGAAGTTCCTCTTCGGTCCCAATGTCATTGATAGCGACGATGGGGGTGCCTGCGGCGGGGGAAGGATTGGTCATGAAGTTGTTTACTCCGAAACGGACAGTTTCAAATTGAAAGGCGGACATTACTTAGCCATGTACTACGCCAAAGGCCTAGGCCCCCGAAATGCTGCGTCGCACATGGCACTCGACAATACTATCAGTGAGATTTGGCCCATTGGCAGACCACCTGGTAACGGTTGCCTCACAAAAACCCCTTTTTAGTCGTCGATATAGGTTAAATCACAGCACGGCCGTGAGTAGCGCGCAACTTTCCAGATGGCTAGTGAGCGGCTGCACGCCACGAATCGCCCTCACCAACCGCCACATCCAGAGGCACAGACATCTTCACTGCCCCACCCATGGCATCGGCTACCAACTTCCGCACCCTGTCTGCTTCGCCGGGTGCAATCTCGAGGACGAGTTCATCGTGAACCTGTAGGACCATGCGTGACTTGAAGTCACCGTCGAGTAGTGCGGCCTCAACGGCAATCATCGCGACCTTGAAGATGTCGGCCGCAGTGCCCTGAATCGGGGCATTGAGCGCAGCTCGCTCTGCCATGTCACGCACGCGACGCACCGAGGACTCAAGGTCCGGGAAGTATCGTCTGCGTCCAAACATGGTCTGGGTGTAGCCGTCGACCCTGGCCTGCTCGACGACCTCACGCAGGTACTGGCCGATACGGCCGAATCTGTCGAAGTAGTCGTGGTGCAGTCTGCGAGCCTCGTCAACTGAAATCCCGAGCTGCTTCGACAGCCCGAAGGGCGAAAGACCATAAGCCAGACCATAGGAGGTGGCCTTGATGCGGTTTCGCAGGACACTGTCGACCTCATCAATGGGAACGTCGAAGACCCAGGCGGCCATGGTGGTGTGCAGGTCCTCGCCCGAGTTGAAGGCGGCAATCAGCGCCTCGTCCTCTGAAAGATGGGCCATGATGCGCATTTCAATCTGCGAGTAGTCGACGCTCATGAGTTCAGCGAAGCCCTCACCCGCCACGAAAGCCTCACGGATTCTCAGTCCAGACTCAGTTCGGGCCGGGATGTTCTGCAGGTTCGGATCAGATGAGGCGAGGCGTCCGGTTGCCGAGGCGATCTGGCTGAAAGTCGAGTGGATTCGTCCGTCGGGCTGCACTTCTGAAAGCAGTCCGTCCAGGGTCTGCACCAGCTTGATCCGGTCGCGGTGCCGCAGGAGTGCCTCAAGGAAGGGATGCCCGGTTTTTGCGAACAGGTCCTCAAGAGCATCGGCATCCGTTGTGTAACCGGTCTTGGTCTTACGTGTCTTAGGCATCCCCAGCTCATCGAACAGGACGACCTGGAGCTGCTTCGGACTTCCGAGGTTCACCTCGTGCCCGATTGCGGCGTAGGCATCTTCCGTCGCCTTCTCGGCTTGACCCGAATACTCCTTACGCAGGGCCTCAAGGACTTCGGTGTCAACGGCAACGCCGGCGAACTCCATGTCAAAGAGGACCATCGAAACCGGGATTTCAATATCCTTCAAGAGGCCGAACGAATGGCGTTCCTCCAGGCCCACACGCAACGGCTTGACGAGGGCGAGAACACTGACGGCGTTCAGGGCAGCGGCGTTGTGAGCCGGGCTTACCTGACCCTCAAAATCGCCCTCACCCCGCGCAGCATCAACGCTGAACATCGCGCCGTCGTCCTCGTCAACCTCCTGGGAGCCAAGGTAGATCTCGGTCGTGTTGCCAAGGCCGTAGTCACGCTGGTTCGGGTTGCAAATATAAGCAGCGATCTCGGTATCGAACACGGGCATAGCCATGTGCCAACCCTGAGCGATCAACCCGTGGGCCAGGGCCTTTCCGCCGTGTACGACCAACTTCGGATGATTGGCCAGGAACTCCCCGAGGAGGCGGTCTTGTTCAGGTGAGATCTCCGCGGAGTCCACCACGACAACGGCCTCACTGGTTGCAAGAGCAAGAACGTCGAGCCTCGGTGAGGTTGGAGAGAGGTGGCCACTTCCCCACAGCGCTACCTCACCATCGGCGAAGCTTTCGAGAACCTCCGCGAGGTCACGCTCGGAAGAGATAACGACGACCTCGTCTGGAAGCACGACCTGGGTCGGGCCCTCCTCCTCTACGGCCTCGGTAACTGCGACGTCGTCCCCCGATTCAACTGAAACGGTTCCCCAGAAACGATCCATGGCCTTATGAACCCGGGTTCGTAACTGACCAAACTCAAGGGTGTCGAACAGTGAGGCGAGGGCCGCCAGATCCGGCTCTCCCACACGGCAATCCTCCGGACTGACATCAAGCGGCATGTCGGTGACAAGGTGGTTGAGCTTGCGGTTGCGAAGAACGTCCGGAATGTGCTCCCTCAGTGCCTCTCCCCGCTTACCGCCGACCTCGTCAGCACGTTCCAGTAGGGACTCGAGCCCACCGAACTTTGCCAGCCACTGGGCGGCCGTCTTCGGACCGACCCCGGGAATGCCGGGCAGGTTGTCTGAGGTCTCTCCAACCAGAGCGGCAAGCTCAGGGTAGGCGGCGGGCCTGACGTCATACTTGGCCTCCACCGCTTCGGGAGTCATGTAGTTGAGGTCGGAAGCGGAGCGACCCGGATAGAGCACCGTCACCCGGTCGTTGACAAGCTGGAACGTGTCGCGGTCCCCGGAGGCAATCAGGACCTCCATTCCATCCGCCTTCGCGACCGTCGAGAGCGTTGCCAGGACATCATCGGCCTCAAAGTTCTCAACGGTGATGGTGCGAACACCCATCTTCTCGAGGACGGCCTCGATCAGCTCCACCTGTCCCACAAACTCTTCGGGGGTCTTATCGCGTGTCCCCTTGTACTCGGGGTAGATCTCCGTTCGGAAGGAGTATCGCGAAGGATCGAAGGCAACCGCCACCAGATCGGGCTTCTCAGTGTCCAGAAGCTTGACGAGCATGGAGAGGAAACCGTAGACCGCGTTGGTGTGCTGTCCTCCCGCAGCCGTGAAGGAGTCGGCGGGAAGCGCAAAGAATGCGCGGTACGCCATGGAGTGGCCATCGATGACAAGAAGTTTTTCGCTCACTCCCCCAGCCTAGAGCGCGGCTAGGGTTAGTTCCATGCCAGAGAAAAATGCACTCGGGGACAAACTCGGAATTGTCGCCCTCGAACTTACCGCCGAACACGCTGTTTTCACCATGCCGGTTGAGGGAAACACCCAGGTGGCCGGGGTCCTTCACGGGGGCGCCACAGCCGCACTCTGTGAGAATGCAGCCTCCCGCGCCGCAAACGTTTACGCCCGCGAGAAGGGCGCGGTTGCGATGGGAACAGAACTCTCCATCAGCCACGTACGCCCCGGCCTCAGCGGACTGGTAACTGCGACCGCCACAGCCGAACACCTCGGCCGCACCCGCACGGTCCACCGCGTCACGGTTAAAGATGAACGAGGACGGTTAGTCTCAACCGCCCTCGTCACCAACATGATTGTGGTCCGTTAGTCGCCAGCCACCTGGTCAATCACCGCGTCAGCGACCTCACGCATAGACAGGCGACGGTCCATTGAAGTCTTCTGGATCCAGCGGAACGCCTCGGGTTCCGTCATGTCCATGCGGTTGATCAGCAACCCCTTGGCTCGGTCAACGCGCTTACGAGTCTCGAAGCGTTCGGACAGATCTGCAATTTCTGTCTCCAGGGCTTCAATCTGGCTCTGCCGTGAGAGTGCGATCTCAACCGCGGGAATGAGGTCGTTCGGTCCAAACGGCTTCGTTACATAGGCCATGGCGCCAATTTCAGCCGCCCTCTGCACCAGTTCCTTCTGTGAGAAGGCGGTCAACATAACCACAGCCGTGGGAATCTCTTTCAGGATCTGCTCAGCAGCCGTGATTCCTTCAACCTTCGGCATCTTCACGTCCAGAACACAGACATCCGGTTCAAGCTCTAGGGCCAGATCGATTGCCTCTTGACCATCAGCGGCTTCACCTACGACGTCGTA
The DNA here is from genome assembly GCA_945949035.1 of uncultured Actinomyces sp. Taxonomy (GTDB): domain Bacteria; phylum Actinomycetota; class Actinomycetes; order Actinomycetales; family Actinomycetaceae; genus Scrofimicrobium. Next base: position 1,286 of record CAMFDH010000074.1, on the reverse strand, counting down.
GCCGGCAGCCGACAGGATCTCAACAATATCCAGCCTGATCAGGGTCTCATCTTCGGCGACCAGGACACGCTTGGCAGCGGATTCAGGTTTCGTCATGGGGTCTTCTCTTTCAGTTTGCTTGACCATCATCTTATAGCCGCAATGAACCGACGTTTAGAAACTTCGCAAGACAGCACCAATATTTGCCCCAACTCGCTGTCCGACACACCGATAACGATGTCAGCTAGTCAGTCTTCCCTGTCTCGACTCGAACCAAACAGAAAAGCGAGGCTCCCGATGTGCCAAGCCGTTCACAAGAGTGGCTTGCCGACGGCCAAACCCACCTACATCCGTTCCTTAACTCCGAACTTAATCAGCAACCAGTTCACCGGATAGGCGGTGCAGAATCCCGCCAACATGGCGATCTGCATCATGAACCAAAAGACCGGGGTGTCGGTTGCCACCTGGCCTCCGAGGAAGGTTGGGAAGATCCACAGCTGGCCGAGTGCCATCGCCCCGTACATCCCGATTTGCCATGCGGACAGAGACAGCACGTCAGCCTTGGCCGCGGTCTTGATGTTGCCCCAAACGCTCCGCTGGGGGTTCATCGGAGCAATCGCGGCATATTGAAAGGTAATTCCGAAGAGCAGTGCTACAAAGTAGGAGATCACCCACCCTGCAAACAGGGGGTCTGCGAAAAGCCAGGACAGGCCCCCTGCAATTGCGATACCTGGCACGAGAAAAATCAGCCACTCGACAACAAGGTCCGCCATTGAACACCCAGCCCCACAGTGGCTAGTCCCAATGAACACCGAGACGGGCATCGTGTGCGGCTTACCGCTCAGGCCCAGCGCTGGCTTCATCGACATTGCTGTCATGCTCGAGGACTTCATCGGATCAGCCGGCTGGTCACCCATGCCCATCTCCATCGGTCTCGCCGATGTCACCGGTTGATTCTGCGAAGAAGTGTCTCCCTGGCCGCGCAGCCCTGCTCTACCCCACCACAGGTAGGCCGCGACCCAACCCACGGAACCCCACAGGCCATCTATCGGCCAAACGAAGTCCATTACTCTCATGGGTTGAGGACGACGTCTCACATCAATCGCGATGAATGCTGCACTCATAACACCGAGGATCAAGCTGATGGATGACAAGACCACCAGCCAGGTGGGGAGATCGACACTGTGCAGTTGCATGGTGGTCCTTATGAACTCGGACGGATCCCAGAGAAGCAATCGTAGGCAGACACCCCAGTGGCCCGCATCTGCAATCACACCGGCCCTGCTGGAGCGATCGCAGTCCCCTCC
>CAMFDH010000073.1 GCA_945949035.1 uncultured Actinomyces sp. | reverse complement strand
ATCGTTTTCAGCGACCTTCTTTGAGGGACCGACCCCCGTGGCAACCATTTCTGTGCCGAAGAAGATCTGGGCTTCATAGGAGCGATCGTGGTCCGGTCCCTGACCGGTGACAACGAACTCAAAGTCTCCCCACCCGCGCTCTTTGGCCTTGAGGGAGAGCGGTGTCTTCCAGTCGGCAATAGCTTCGGGGTCCTGGGCACGGTCAATTATCGGAGCGAGGTGCTTGAGTAGAGCCTTGCGGGTTGGCTCCAAGCCCTGCGAGAGGTAGGTGGCTCCGATCAAAGCTTCCAGTGTGTCGGAAAGGATCGAGGCCTTGTCGCGGCCCCCGGTCTTGTTCTCTCCCACGCCGAGCAGGATGAACTCTCCGAGTCCGATGGACCGAGCCATCTGCGCCAGGGGTTTCTGTGAGACGACCGCATTGCGTATCCGGGCCAAATCACTCTCGGGAGCATCCGGGTAGCGATGAAATAGCTCGTCGGTCGCGACCACAGAAAGAACTGAATCCCCGAGAAACTCAAGTCGTTCATTGTGCGCTTGCAGCCCGACCTCAAAGGCAAAAGACCTGTGGGTTAGCGCTTGAACCAAGAGCTCGAGGTCTATGTCTACCCCCCAGGCCTCAAGAAGCTCTGCGGCATCCTTATTGATAGCGCCCGAGGGAGCCTTCTTAGCCATTGTCCTGCGCCAGCAGTGACTTCAGGGCCGCAAATCGAGGATCAATGAACTCATGGTGGTGATCCTCAGGAAGGTCGCGTCGAGGAACACCGCAGTGTTCACAAATCCCCTCGCAGTCTTCCTCACACACGGGTTGCATCGGAGCTTCCGCAAAGATGGCGTCCCTAAGCATGGGTTCGAGGTCGACGGCATCCTGCTCAATCAGGTAGGCAGGGTCGAACTCATCCCCTTCAATCTCGATGTCAGATGCAAAGGCATCCGACTTGCGAGCCCGGGAGCGGTCACTGGATGCAACCTGGGTATAGAGCTCAGCCGCATCGACCTCAACTTCAACTACCAGGTCATCGAGGCAGCGCACGCACTGGCCAACCAGGTTGACGGCCGTGCGAAGCTCGACATAAACCCCGTGGTCCACGCTGGTAACAGCCACCTCGAGGGGAACGACGGTGCCCGAAGGAAGCGTCAACACCTCTGTGTTCCACCCCTCCGGGGCAGCCCAGTCGAAGGGGTGTTCGGTCCTGGTACCTGTCAGACGGGGCTGGTCCCGAAGCGACAGCAACAAGTCAGCTTTCTCAGCCATTTGCAACTTCTCTCCTCTGCGGTTCCCCAAGGGGGAAACCGACTAGTCGAGATCGATATTAGCCGCCTCGTCAACCCCATCGCGGTTTGAGAGAGCGCGCACACCTGCTTCAGTGCGTCGCAGGAGGTCTTTCAGGAGGTCAGCTGTCTGTCCGAGTGAGTGGGAGACGTAGTCCTCGGCGCCCTGGCGCAGCTGGGAAGACTCACGCTTGGCAGCGGTCACAAGTTCGCGGGCGCGCTGTTGGGCAAGTTCCGTGACGTGATCCGAAGAGATGAGGCGATCAACCTGTGCGTGTGCGTCTGCGAGCATTGCCTCAACCTCAGCGGCAGCTCGCGACTTGACGTTGGTGGCCTCTTCGTTCGCACGCGCAACCTTGCGCTCGGCCTCATCAGCAGCCTCAGCCAGGACCGTGTCCGACTTCGCCCGGGCCTCTTCAAGTAGGGTTCGGGCGCGCATTGAAGCCTCTGCCATTGCCGCCTCAGCCACGTCGTCGGCGCGACCAAGCACAGCATCTGCGTCCGCCACGACCGCATCGGCTGCAACCAGGTCATCAGGAAGCGCATCGCGAGACTGGTTGACGAGGTCGAGGATCTCAGCCTTGTTGAGGACAATGTTGGCTGAGAGCGGGACCGCACGAGCACTCTGCACCAGGATCTCAATCTGGTCCAGGGCGGCGATTACTGTCGAGGGGCCGTAGCCCGAGTCGTCAACGTACTCTTCCACTCTCTCCATTGAGCCAACCTCAAGTTGCGCTTCAGGAGTGACATCTAGGGGAAAGTCGTCCTGGGCCTCATACCGTTGCGGCATCGTTACTCCTCAATTGAGATCCTGCTGTTACTAGTGGGTGGCGCGCCCATCGGGTCGCCCCCTCGAAACCTTTGTCAAGTCTAGGGTCTGTGACGCTCACGAGTGCGGGCAACTCACGGTCTCTTAGAGATTGCCTGAAGGACCGGCTCCGGGACCAGCCCTTCAAGGTCGGCCCCGTAGTTGGCCAGTTCCCTAACGATCGATGAAGACAGGGTCGCCCACTGCGGGTTGGTCGGCAGAATCAGGGTGTCGAGGTCGGAGAGCCGAGAGTTCACGGTTGCCTGGGTGTACTCCCATTCCCAATCCGAGGTGGAACGAGCCCCCTTGACAAGAACCTGAGCACCCACTTCTTTAGCGAAGTCAGTTGTCAGTCCCTGGAACTCACCGACGGCAACATTCACAAGCCCGGGGTCTTGCGTCACGATCTGCTTCAAGAGATCCACCCGCTCTGCAACGGGCATCCACCCCTGCTTCGCATCATTGAACCCAACAGCCACCACAACCCTGTCGAAGATCTTGGCGGCCCTGGTAATGAGGTCAAGGTGCCCGTTGGTGGGAGGGTCAAAACTGCCCGGGAATAGTGCTGTCACCATCTGTCCATCCTAGAGTTCACTGGCCGCAACCTTGAGGTACCACGCCGCCGTATCCCCCCAGCTCTTGCGACTGATCAACGCCAGTTCGGGTGGTATCTGGGGCTCCGGGGAACGCGCATCGCGCTCAAGCACAATGGTTGCATCGATGTCGACCAGGGCCACCAGCTTCTGCAGAGTCACGGTCACCGTGTCTTCCGAGAGGCTGTAGGGCGGGTCGACAAAGACCAGCTCGAACCCACTGGGAGTGGACGGGCGACCCAGGTAGTCGACAACGTCTGCGACCACGACCATGGACTGATCTTCAAAACCGCAGGTAGCAACATTGGTCCTGATCACTCCCGCGGCGCCGGCCGCCTTTTCTACCATGACGGCAGAGGTCGCACCCCGCGACAGAGCCTCAAGTGCAAGGGCACCAGAACCCGCGAAAAGGTCCAGCACCCGGGCCCCTTCAACGACATCCCAGGAACTCAGTTTCGAAAAGATTGCCCCCCGCACCTTGTCTGAGGTCGGGCGGGTTCCCTTCGGAGGAACCTGCAGCCGTCGCCCCTTTGCAAGCCCCGCGATGATCCGGGTCATCTACTCAGTTCCTCTCTAGCCACACTGCTTCTGCACCGAGGGCGGCCTCAATCTGCCCTGCCAGGTCACGGTGGTCCTTCAGGCCGGGATCAGCGTCAAGGATTGCTGCCGCAATGCTTCTTGCCGCAGCAATTATCGCCCCATCGACACGCACGGAGAGGAACTTCAGTCCGGACAGATGTCCCGACTGAGCCTGACCGAGCACATCCCCCTCGCTGCGAAGACGCAGGTCGATCTCTGCAAGGGTGAAACCATCGGTCGTTGATGCCACCGCCTCAAGGCGCTCGGCTGTAACCGGGGACTGGCTGGAACCATGGACCAGGAGGCAGACGCTCTGAGAGCTTGACCTGCCCACCCGTCCGCGAAGCTGGTGCAGTTGGCTAAGACCAAATCGCTGGGCTCCGAGGATGATCATCAGGGTCGCCTCTGGAACATCAACCCCAACCTCAACCACGGTTGTGGCCACAAGGATCGGAGACCTGCCACTTGCAAACTCAGCAAATGCCCTGCTGTTCTCTTCTGGTCTGCGGCGCCCGTGAGCCAGTCCGATGCCGATGCCAGCAAGTTCATCCATACCCCGCAGTTCATCGACCACAACGGAGGCTGCCGGGACATCCGAGCAGGCGGTTCCATCGCTGTTCACGAACTTCTCTAGCTCTAGTCCCTCAAGGGGGCCCCCGCCCGGGTCACCGTCCTCATTCCCGGCTTCTGGGTCACCGGCGTCGATTCGAGGACAGACAACGTAGACGCGCCCGCCCTTACCAACCTCTTCCTTGGCCCGCTGCCACAGCCTGTGCATCCAGGCCACGTTGGCATTACTAACCAGGTGGGTCTGAACGGGAAGCCTGCCCGGCGGCATGCCCTTCATCAGGGTGACATCCAAGTCACCGAAGACGGTCATGGCAATTGTTCGCGGAATGGGGGTCGCGGTCATGACAAGCAGATGGGGTGTGAAATCCCTACCCTCTCGAAGGAACTCACGCTGCTCAACCCCAAAACGGTGCTGTTCGTCCACAACAAGCAGGGCGAGGCCAGGAATCTCTACCCCTTCTTGGATCAGGGCATGCGTTCCCACCACAATCGCCGGCTCTCCCCCGGCGAGATGCGCTAGAGCCTGAGCCTTCTCCGCTCCCGATCGCTTTCCAGTCAGGAGGTGGAGAGGAACGTCCAGGCCTGCTTTGTCGAGGAGGTTGATCAGCGTGGCGAAGTGTTGGCGAGCCAGGACCTCGGTAGGTGCTAGAAGGGCCGCTTGAAATCCATTCTCAACCGCAGCCACCATCGCTAGGAGGGCCGTGACGGTCTTACCTGCCCCAACATCGGCTTGGAGGAGACGCTGCATGGGAACTGGTCGTGCCATGTCCGCAGAAATCTCTTCCCACGCACCAATCTGTGATGGTGTCAGGTGGAAAGGGAGCCCGGCGACCAACTGCGCCACCATTCCCCCCTCTGATCCGCCATCAGAGGGGACCGGGTGGGCTCTTCTAATGAGCTTCCCGGAAGCATCAACGCGGCCGGCCAGCAGGGCTGTCTGCAGGACCAGCGCCTCTTCCCAGGCCAGCGTCCTCTTCGCGGTCTCCCAGTCGACAGTCGCTTCGGGGTGGTGGAGGTTTTGGAGGGCCCTGTAGGAGGGCATCAGGCTGTAGCGGCGCCGCACCTCCTCAGGAATCACCTCTGGCACAGCGGCCTCATCAAGCTGGTCGAAAACGGCCGACACAAGTGAAGCGATCTTCCATGATGGAAGACCTGCCACCGATCGATAGATGGGGATTGGACGTCCGGCGCGCCTCGCTACGACCTCTGGCGAAGAGTCCTCAAGTTCCTCAAACTCTGGCTGCACCATCTGCAGCTTGCCCTGGAACTCTCCGATTTTCCCCGAAACTAGCACCGTCGCCCCCGGCTTGAGGATCTTCTGGTGCGGGGAGAGCATGTAGGGGTTCTTGGCGAAAAATGTGCATGTTAAGCGCGAAACACCATCGGTGATATCAACCAGGAGGCGCACTCCGTGGCCAGATCGGTTCGAGATCAGGTTGGCATTCACCACCTGCGCCAGAAGCGTGGCCTCATCACCGGGGACCATGCCTGTGATCTGGGTGAGACGCCCCCAGGAGTAGTAGCGTCGCGGAGCGAGGTAGACCAGGTCCCGCACGGTTGCCAGCCCGCCCTCATGCAGGCGTTTAACAGCCGCCTTTCCCAGGCACAAGGCGAGTGGAGTATCCAGATTGACGCGGGTCACCACAGCTCTCCCCTCTTTCGTCCACCCCGAACCACAGTCTGCGTTCAGAGGCCTAGCAGTACACTTAGACACCGAGTCTTTCACGCACCTCCGACATCTATGCAACCCGGAACTTGGAGCACCTGATGTCGAGTGTGGGCGACTCTACACTTCGATTTGGGCTCGCTTGTTTGTGGCAACCCTACAGATTCCGCTAATCTTGCTTAGTTGCTTCTGTGATGTGTGGGCCCGTCCACCCGTCCTGGACGCCGATTGGCCACCATTTCAGGTGGCAATTGAGACTTTTTGGAACTAACGAGGAGGACCCAGTGGCCTCAGTATGCGATATCTGTGGAAAGACCCCGCAGTTCGGCAAGTCGGTCTCGCACTCGCACGTGCGCACGAATCGCCGTTTCAACCCGAACATCCAGCGTGTCCGCGCCAGCGTCAACGGTGAGACCAAGCGCCTGAATGTTTGCACCAACTGCATTAAGAGCGAGCGTGTAGAGCGAGCCGCATAGGCGCCTCTCCACCCAAGTCAAAGCCCCCACCAGGTTCAAACTGAACTGATGGGGGCTTTTGCCTACCCTGGACAAGCTCGCGAGACATCTAACCGTACGAGGCCGATGCGGGGGGCATCTGGGGGCAGATCTCATCAATCTTGAACTCAATCCCTTCATCCCCCTCAACCGACCAGTCTTCAAGGGGTGGCAACCAATACCCAGGTGAGGTCGTATCTTGCGCAAGCATGGCGGCAATGAAGACCTCCTTGGTGGGTGCAGGAGTGGTCACTTCAATGCCGTGAGCTGCCAGACACTCCAGGTAAAAGGTGGTGTAGTACTCGTAGTCCACAGCAAACTGCTCAACTCCCCTCGGTCGCAGTAGCTTGGGTTCGGGAGTGAACTTGGCAAAGCAGGCGTACAGGGCCAGGTTATTCGCCAGCTCCATCTCCTCATTCTCAGAAGCCCCCATGTTCAGGTGGAGTCCAGAGTTCACCCCGTCAACTTCGGCGCTGAAGCCCAAGTCATTCGCACAGTCTGCAATTGCCTGCCAGCGCTCGAGAGGAATGTCTGGTAGGTCGACTCCGTTCAGACCAAGACCAACCGCACTATTTTGTGGCCAAGCCGCACGAAGTTCCTCGCCCTCGACAACATCAACCTTCCCCTTTCCTTCGTTGCAGCTGTGGCGTGGCTT
>CAMFDH010000072.1 GCA_945949035.1 uncultured Actinomyces sp. | reverse complement strand
CGTCGCCCTGACTGCCGCGGCCCTGATTGGCTTCTCCACCGCCTCAGAATTTTGGATGCTTCTGATCTGGACCATCCCCTACGGGCTGGGAGCTGGCGCAGTCGACGCCGCCCTCAACAACTACGTCGCCCTGCACTACTCCTCAAAACACATGAGCTGGCTGCACAGCTGCTGGGGGGTTGGTGCCGCAATCAGCCCGTTCATCATGAGCTACTCCCTTACCCAGGGACTCGGCTGGTCGTCCGGCTTCCGCGTGGTCGGCCTCATCCAGATCATCATTACCTTCCTCTTGCTTGCAGGGATTCCCCTGTGGAACAAGGTCAACCCACCCGTCGTGGCCAAAGCCGAAGATAGGGATGAGGACGAGGACGCGGCAGGCCCTCACCTCAGCGTTGCGAAGGCACTGAAGATTCGCGGGGTCCCCTTTGTCCTCGCGGCCTTCTTCGCCTACTGCGCCATTGAGGCCACCACGATTCTCTGGGCTTCGACCTACCTGGTCCAGGACCGTGCGGTGGCCGCGACAACGGCAGCCAGCTTTGCCTCCCTGGTCCTGCTCGGCATCCCCGCCGGCCGCTTCCTCAGTGGTTTCGTCGCTGATCGCGTGGGGGATCGCGGCATGATCCGCCTCGGCACGCTCCTTGTTGGCATCGGTGTCGTCCTCATCATGATTCCGCTGGAAAACGACACACTGGCCCTGGCCGGCCTGGTGATTGCAGGATTTGGTTGCGCGCCGATCTACCCCTCAATCATTCACTCCACCCCCACCAACTTCGGTCGTCACACCTCGCACGCCATCATCGGCATTCAAATGGCTGCGGCCTACCTGGGAAGCACGCTGATGCCCCCTCTGTTTGGCTTCATTGCCCAGGGGGTCGGCATGTGGCTGTTCCCGTTCTACCTGGCACTTTTGGCCGTGGTGATGTTCGTGATGTCAGAGCTGCTCAACCGCTCGGTTGGTCACGCTAAGGAAGCCCTCCACGTCTAGGACTTAGGTCTCAGAGGGCCCTTCCAAAGCTCCTCTTTCGGACGTATGGTGAAGCATGGAGTTCGCGGAACTAACGACGCTCCGAGTCGGAGGATCGGCCCCTCCGCTTCTGGAGGCAAAGTCAGAGGCCGAACTTGTCGAGGCCATAACCTCGGCCGATGCCCGGGGTGAGGGCGTCCTCGTCATCGGACACGGCTCCCACCTGGTGGTGGGTGAGTTGGGCTGGGACGGCCTCCTCATTCGCGACGCACGTCAAGACATCAGTGAGGTCGACTCATTTGTCGCCTGCGGGGGCTCAACCGTACGGGCGACTGCCGGAACCGACTGGGATACTTTTGTCCGCTTCACCCTGGACAATGATCTGGCAGGACTCGAAATGCTCTCGGGTATACCGGGAACCGTTGGCGCAGCATCCGCCCAGAATCTGGGGGCCTACGGCCAAGAAATAGCGCAAACAGTCGCGCAGGTTCGTGCCCTGGATAGGCAGTCCGGCCTCATTCGCACCCTGAGCCGCTTTGATATGCACTTCGGATACCGCAGTTCCGTCATGCGGCGTTCAGTTGGTTCCGAGCGGCCCGAGACAGGAAAGACGTGGGGACCGACGGGACGCTGGGTTGTCCTCGAAACCTCGTTCCAGATGCGGAGCGCCAGCCTCTCGGAGCCGATTCGTTACCAGAGCCTGGCTGACAGGCTCGGAGTGGAACTTGGCGCAAGGGTTCCGGCCCGTGAAGTTCGCGAACAGATCCTTGAGGTACGCCGCGAGACAGGCATGCTGTGGGACCCGGAGGACCACGAGACCTGGTCGGCTGGGTCGTTCTTCCGAAACCCGATCGTGAGCGATGAGCTTGCGGGCAAACTACCGCACGACCTACCGCGGTTCCCGGTGCGTAACCAGGCGATGTTCGTCAGCGGCTCGGTACACAAGCAGGCCCCGCAGGTTGAGGGCAAGACCAAGCTTTCAGCTGCGTGGTTGATCGAGGCCGCTGGTTTCCACCCTGGATTTAAGGTTCGTGATGGCTCCGGGGCAGCCCTGTCCGGCAGGTACGTCCTCGCCATCACCAACCAGGGCGGGGCGACGGCGGCTGACGTACAAGAACTTGCCGTAATTGTCCGCGACGAAGTACGAACCAGGTTTGGCGTCACCCTGGACTTCGCCCCCGTCATCGTTCCGTAATGGCAGCCCAGGTTGACAAACTCTCGTCCTAGTTGTCGGTGTTCTCGGCGCCCGTTACGGGTGGCAGGGACGACCAGGGGAATGAGATCCACTCTTCCGTGTGTTCCCAGACGAAGTCACAGTCGATGACGGAACGTTCCTTCTGGTAGAGGACGGCCACCTTGATCTGATCCGTGTACTCGGCGCAAATGTCGTAGACAAACTGCAGGGTCCGCCCCGAGTCAGCCACGTCATCAACGATGAGGACGCGCTTGTCGCGCAGTCCGTGGTGAGCGGGAACGGGGTCGACTAGACGCGGGTCAGGAAGCGTGGTGCCGACACCCGTGTAGAACTCAACGTTCAGCACCAGCAGCGACTTGAGGTCGAGGGCGTAGGCGATTGCGCCGGCCGGAATCAGGCCCCCTCGCGCCACACAGACAATAATCTCGGGTTCAAACCCCGATTCCCACACCATGGTCGCCATCTCTCGAGAGGCAACTCCGAACTGATCCCAGTCAAGTACTTCGCGCTTATCTGCCATGGAGATATTCTTCCAGTCGAAGGCGCCGCGGCGAAAGCTGAGCGCGCCTTTGTCACGGGTTCCACTCCGATCGGCCATGATGGTCCCGGACAGAGGGGAAGAGATGCGCGGAGATACTAAGAAATCGTGGCCGGTTGAAGAACGAACGACCCTGGGGGTCGGAGCCATCTCGACCTTCGTGAATGAGGTCGTCCGCACCCCGACCGGGCAGACGATGGACCGGCAGTTCCTCACCCACCCCGGAGCCGTGGCTGTCGTGGCATGGGACGAGGTCGAAGATACGATCCTGGTGTTGCGCCAGTACCGCCACCCCGTCGGGATGGAACTGGTCGAAGTTCCCGCGGGATTGCTCGATATCGAGGGCGAGGACTACCTCCTGGCAGCCCAGCGGGAACTGGCAGAGGAGGCCGAGATGCAGGCCGAACGCTGGGACGTCCTCGTCGACATCTTCACCACCCCGGGCGCCTGCGAGGAGTCGCTGCGTGTCTTCTTGGCCCGGGACCTCTCCCTCGCCCCGCGTCCAGTGGGCTTCGTTCCCGAGGACGAAGAGGCCGAAATGTCAGTTCACTTCGAGGCTCGCGAAGAACTGGTGAGGGGCATCCTGGCCGGAGACTGCCAGAGTCCTCCCCTGGTCTCGGGGGTAATGGCCCTGGAGGTGGCGCGCCTTCGCGGTCAGCTCGACTCACTTCGCCCCAGTGATTCCCCCTGGAAGGCTCGCGAGTAAGCGCTCAAACGCCTAGATCTTCGCGACCTCGTAGCGTACCCGCAGCGTGTGTTCCTCTTCGGGTTGCAGCGTAATCGCGCTGTCGAGGGCGTTCCCGGATTCGACGCAGATGAAGCTGCAGTACTCGCCCTTCCCCAGATCGGCCATCTCTAGAGCGGCTTCAGGGCCGGGGTTCCACACGATCGTGGTTCCAGAATGCTCTTTGACAATACGGATCTGGCGGCCGTTCCCCCGGTCCAAGATGGCAACCGGCGCCGGTGACTGGTAGACCCTATCGACCTCGCCTGGGAAGGTAATGGCCCCCTCCTGGATAGCATCGAAGCCACCCTGGACCTTGTCGAGGTAGGCAACGCCCTCCAGTCCGATCACCTCTGTTTCAGACAAGTCAGCCACCGCGAAGTAGGTGTGAACCGCCTCCTCGTACTGGAATGCGCCCTCTCCCGTGTTCTTGACCGTGAAGGTGAGGTCGAGCAGAGTGTCCGAGAACAGGGCCTCGAGGGTGGCCTTGAAGGGCTGCGGGGGGACATCTGCCGGAGACTGTTCAAGCGGGACGTCCTCCTCGGTCAGTTCGTAGCGCACCAGCCAGGCTCCGGCAATCCCGACCTCGTCTGCCACAAGCCGCCAGTTCAGATTGCGGGCAAAGCCGTGCTTCTTTCCGCCACGTTCAATCCCCAGTAGCGGAGCCCCCTGATAATCGTCACGAAACGCCCCAAACCAGGGGAAACAGAGTGGGATACCGCCTCTGATGGTGCTTCCCACGCCACTGTTGGTGGCGGAGGAAACGAAGAGTAGTGGCCCGAAAGTGGAACTGTCCCAACGGGTGACCTGAGCTCCGGCGGAGTGTGCCTCGAAGGTCCCCTGAGCGGTCTCGGCCCCGGCGATTGCGTCCTGGTTTGTAGTCATGCTCCTATTGTCCGCTGTTTTCACCCGGCGTGGCAGATGATTTTTCGACCTCTTCGGCATTCCTCGAGTAGCGAAGTGGGTCGACACTGATAGTTTCTATACATGGTTGAATATCGCTACCTGGGAAACTCAGGCCTCAAGATCACAGAAATTACCTACGGCAACTGGGTCACGCACGGACTGCAGGTTGACAGAGACAAGGCAGTCGCAACCGTTCACCGCGCGCTCGACCTCGGCATCACCTCATTCGACACCGCTGACACCTACGCCAATACTGAAGCGGAGAAGATTCTCGGAAAGGCACTCGCTGGAATCCCCCGGGAGAACCTGGAGATCTTCACCAAGGTCTACTGGCCCATTGGTAACAAGGGACCAAACAACGTGGGCCTGTCGCGGAAGCACATCTTCGACGGCATTCACGGCTCGCTGAAGCGCCTCGGGGTGGACTATGTCGACCTCTACCAGGCCCACCGCTACGACTACGAGACCCCGCTGGAAGAGACCATGCGCGCCTTTGGCGACATCGTTCGCCAGGGGAAGGCCATGTACATTGGCGTGTCCGAGTGGACCGCTGAGCAGATTCGCGCCGGTCACGAACTGGCTACCGAAATGGGATTCCAGCTGGTTTCGAACCAGCCCCAGTACTCGGCGCTGTGGCGGGTTATCGAGGATCGTATTGTCCCCACCTGTGAGGAACTGGGAATGTCCCAGATCGTCTGGTCTCCGATGGCGCAGGGCGTCCTCTCCGGCAAGTACATTCCCGGACAGGCCGCTCCCGCTGGCTCACGAGCAACGGATGAAAAGGGCGGAGCCAACTTCGTCAAGCGCTTCATGGACACGAAGACGCTTGAGGCCGTGCAGGAGCTCAAGCCGATTGCGGCTGAAGCAGGCCTGTCAATGCCCCAGATGGCAATCGCCTGGGTCCTGCAGAACCCCAACGTGGCAGCGGCCCTTGTTGGCGCCTCGCGTCCCGAGCAGCTTGACGAAACCGTCAAGGCCTCTGGCATCAAGCTGGATGCGGACACGATGGCAGCCATCAACGGGGTGCTCGACGGGGTCAGCGAGATGGATCCCCAGCAGACCTACTCGGTCTCTCCGGCCTCTCGCCCGGCATAGGCATTTCCGTGGGTGACAGCTCACTGAGTGGGGCAACGAATCAGCCGCTGACCGGCGTGCTGTTCGGTGCCCCCCTGCTGCTGCCCAGCCTGACCGTCCTCGACAACATTTCGCTGCCGTGGCGTCTCGCGGGCAGAGAGATTGACGCCGGGATCATCGAGGAACTGGCCCGGGAACTCGACCTCCACGACCGGCTGGATAGGCCCGCCCGGGAGTTGGCCGAGGACGAAGCCTTCGGGGTGTCGGTCGTTCGGTCCCTGGCCGGTGGGCCGGAGGTTCTCTACCTCTACCCGCAGGGCCCGGGCCGAGAAGACCGGGTGCGGGAGCTGCTTCGCGCCTGCGGGCGCAGTGAGCAGGTGATTGCTCGGCTCGGGGAGACCGGGGTCAGAATCGACCCCGAAGCAGACTTCCTGCCGGCCAGCCTCGATGACATTGCTCCACCCCGGGGACTCTCTGCCACCCAGGAGATGCTGGTCAACCAGGCACGCCTCATTCTTGAGCAACTTCCCGGACCAATGTCACTTGGAACCGACCCGTTCAGCGCAGAGTTAGCAGAGAATGGTCCGAGCAGCTAAACAGTGGTATCGCCGGTGCTTTTCAAGGCCGGATTCATGACAGACTAAGGGCGAATGTAAACGGGTTGTTTACCCCGGGCTACGGGCCGCAGCGGTCCCGCCGGAAGAAGTTAATGAGGAGAGCGTGATGACGTCCCCAAGCGAAGACGACCTCAGGATCACCGTGGAAGAGGTGGAGTGGTCGGAACCGGCCGCACCCAAGCGCGGTTTCCGCCGCAAGCCGACACCACCGGCACCCCACCCGTCGATTGCAGTCCTGATCCAGGATGCGATCCAAGAGGGTAAAAGCTACTTTGAGGCCCAGATTGCCCTGATGAAGCTGAAGGCCACCCGCGCCGCCAAGCAGCTAGGTGCCTCAATCGGCATGTTCATCGTCGCCATCGTCCTCCTGCTGTTCATGGTGGGGTGGGTCTTCCACTCCGCAGAGGTCGCACTGGCACTCGTCCTCCCCGAGTGGGCTGCGGCGCTGATCGTCCTCGGCATCATCTTCGTACTCATGCTCATTTTCGCGGGCGTTGGCGTCATCCTTGCCCTCGGGGCCAAGAATGACGCTCCAAACCCGAAGGAAATGGTTGAGGACGACATTGAGATGCTGAAGAACGACATCGCTTCGGCCAAGGAAGGACTCGACAAGTGAGTAAGGATTTTTCAACCACCGTGAGCAACCTTGAAAA
>CAMFDH010000071.1 GCA_945949035.1 uncultured Actinomyces sp. | reverse complement strand
CACTCTGTTTGAAAAGCCGCCCGGCATAGTCTGGGTCAGGCCATCCCAACTGAGATGCAATCGTAGCGATTGGCGCGTCGGTGGTGCGCAAAAGTTCAGCCATTCGCTCGGCCCGCAGCATTGTCAAGTAGGCGATCGGGGTCTTGCCGAACGCTTCGCGAAACACCCGGCCGAGCCTCGACCGTGACAAATGCACTGAAGCGGCGAGCCGGTCTAGCGTCCACTCCTCGGCGAGCCCGTCGCGAAGCATTCGAGCAGCCAGGCGCGCTTCTTCCTGCACTGGTGAGAACGCGCGGCGCCGTGGCAAACGCGGCAGCACACTTGTCCGGCCACGAGGCACGATACCTCCATCGTCGAGCGTTGGCACGACGATGTCGAAGATGCAGAACAGGAGCGCTTGGAGCCGGTAGAACCGCTCCGGCAACAGGCCATTCGTGCTTAGGGCGGTTAGTTCGTCCAGCCATGGCGTAAGCAAGCTAGCTCGGTTTTCCCCGAGGCGCACTACATGAATCGGGTCAGTATCTTGGGCATCGAGGAAGGTCTGGGTGTCGAGCCGATCGGTGAAGTGCGCAGCGTACTGCCAGAAGATCTGATCGACCAGATAGTCGTTGTCCACGTACAGTGTGGTTATGGTGACCCATGGTTCCGGCTCGACACGGAACAGGGTACAGGGAGAGATCAGCGCAACGTCACCGATATTGAGATAGTGGTCACCGAACTTTCCGAACAGAATTGCGGACCCCGCGCGAACAACCGCCATCTGGGCGCAGTCGAACGCACGGGGCCCGAGAGGGCGATGCATGGTCCCTAAGCGAGCCACGACTGGTGAAAACTCGCTACCGCGTGTTCTCACTAACCTTGGCACCACGTCGAGCTCCTGGCTCGTCCATGTACGCCTCCGTTGTCGTTGGCGGACGCAATTGCACCTGTCGGACTCGCCACGAGTGAGTCCTCACTGATCCTCGGCAAATCGGCGCCCAAAGTAGCGAGCCAAATCCGCGGCGAGTTCATTGTCGAAAGTCCCGTCTTGCTCCCTCTTGGTCGTGCGGTTGCCGGCGTTGGGTAAGGCGGGACCACAACACGGCCCATGTATCAGCCCGGAGATCGCGTGGCAGGCGAACATCCCCGAGTGACAGCTCACTGAGCACTCGGGATGCCTGGTTGCTTGGCGCTCCACTCGCTCGGCCAAGGATCTGTGGGAGAGTGCGACCTCTGCCGGTGAACGCTGCACGCACGAAGCTCTCATAGTTGCGCCGTTCCGCTGAAGACACGAGGGGTTTTTCGCGGCGAGCTATGTGGAGAATTCCACCGTCTACGCTTGGCTGCGGTGCGAAATGGCGTGCTGGTACTCGACCACGCAACTCGAATACATACCAGGGAGCGGCTTGTGCAGTCATCATCGTGCATCCGCCGACGCCAGCCCGCTTCCGTGCGACTTCCCACTGTGTCAGTAGAACTGCATAGTTCCAGGTGGATGATTTAAGCAGGCGGCGCAGAATTGGGGTCGTCAGGTTGAAGGGGATGTTCCCCACTATGACCGGAAAGTCGAGTGAGAAACGCAGAGCGTCGGCACGCTCGACTCGAACTGTAGGAATATCCCGCTGCAAACGTTTGACAAGTTGTTCATCAACATCGATTGCGGTGATATCTCGATTTAGTAGAGACAGTTTCCGCGTGATGGCACCATCGCCGGCACCTACTTCAAGGATGCTCCCTTCTGTATCGCGAACGACCGCAATGAAACGGTCAATGGTGCTGGGACTACGGAGAAAGTTCTGGCCGAGTTCATGACGGCCGCCAAAGGTTGATTGAAATCGCATGTGAGCGCTCCAAGAGTCATGGGAATTGGAGCACCCGACGTCACAACGAACACTGAAAGAGGTGGGAACGCGCGCGCGGGTGCGGTGGACACTCCGTGCGATGGCGTCAACAATCTGGGTTCAAAAAGAGAGCGCTCAGGTCGCTACGAGCGACTGTCGCTATCCCCAGAGAGCGCCATCAGCGCGCGAAAATCAAAGTTCCCATAAACGTCAGGCTACTTGACCCTCCGTAGAATGCCAAGCCGCTGGCCGACGTGTCAACGGACGTCGTTCCCCATGCTTCCGGGCTAGGCTAGGTGAATCGCGCGACCCGGCGTGGTATAATTTGCGCCATGGGTGCGCTGATTCTTTAGTACGGGACGCCGCGTTGAGCTCTCTCCGTGGTGGGTCCTATGCGCGCCGGGCGGTAGTACGTTGCAGGCGCGAGGTTCCCGTACACCGTGCGACTCCGTTTTCGAGTCGCACCTGTTGCGATTCTGCTGGTGTTCCCGCCTGCCGGTCGCGCAGAGGAGTTCGCTTTGCCCCGTTCAACACCGTTCAACCTGCACACGAGTGCCACTAAAACCCATCACCGTATTTGCTCAATCCGGAACGGCACCGTCCGTTTCGCCGACCATGTGGTGTTCCGAAACATCGATATCAGCGTCGGGGCTCACGAACGACTCGCGGTCATCGGGGACAACGGCGCCGGAAAATCGACCCTCCTGCAGGTTCTCGCCGGAATCGTTTCCCTGGAATCCGGTGAGCGCACCGTCGAGCTTCCAGGTGGCTTCGTCCTTGCCGAGCAGCAACCTCACTTTCCACCCGAAGCCACGATCTCCAACGCACTAGACGAGTTGCTAGTCGAGGTTCGAGAGATCGAGGCGGCAATGCAGCACATCAGCGATAGCATTGCGGATGCTGCTGAATCCGAACTTCCTGCTCTCCTCAACAACCTGGCTGAACTAACAGATCAATTTGAGGCCAGAGACGGGTACGGCGTTGACCAGAGAATCGACGCTGCACTCAACCAACTCTCCCTTGAAGGTTTGGATCGCACCCGTCTCGTGGGTTCACTATCCGGCGGCGAGCGTACGCGACTAGCGCTCGCGGCGGCGCTGTCCTCTCAATCGGACTTGATCCTCCTCGACGAACCCACGAACGACCTCGACGAAAAGGGCGTGGCATGGTTAGAGGAGAGACTCTCGGAACATCGAGGTGCGCTTGTCGTCGTGACTCACGATCGGGCGTTTCTCGACCGAGTAGCAACAGAAATTGTCGCCGTGGAAGATGGGGAACTCCGGAGGTATGGCAACGGTTACGCGGGATACCTTGCCGCGCGCGACACAGAGCGACAGCGCCTCCTCACTCAGTACGAGACGTGGCGGCAGGAACTCTCTCGGAGTGAGGCATTGTTGGCCTCGAACTCGTTCCGCCTCACTGCAATTCCGCGCAAGCAAGAGAGAGCTAGCTTTGGTCACGGTGCTTTCCGGGCTCGAAGCAGCGACCACGGCGCGACAGGAAGAGTCAGGCAAGCCAAGGAACGCGTGGCACGATTGCACGCAGACCCAGTGTCAAGACCCGCAGACCTTCTGAGCTTTTCGCCCGCCTTCACAAACCGGTCGCTCGTCCAGGACCCCGACGCGATGCCCGAGCAAACACTACTCCTAGCCGCGCATTCGCTACGCAACAGGGCGAGCATCGGACAACCGGGGCTGCTGCTCGACTCGCTCGAAGTTCACGAGGGCGACCGTTGGCTCATCGCGGGACCAAACGGAGCGGGGAAGACCACGCTCCTGCGCGCGCTTGCCGGCGAGTTCCCCCTGCAAGAAGGCGAGATATGGGGGACACCCGACCTTCGCATAGCATGGCTCCGGCAGGAACCCGCGGGCGAGATCGGAAGCACCCTTTTGGAAGCGTTTGCCGAGGCAACACACTCCTATGCGGGGGACGCAGCAGAAACGCTTCTCGCACTGGGGCTCTTCTCGCCACGTGACCTGGAACTACAGATGAACAAGTTGTCCGTTGGGCAACGTCGACGCATGGAAGTCGCCGTTGCGGTGTCCGCGCCCAGTGATATTTTGTTCCTCGACGAACCCACGAACCACCTTTCACCGGAACTTGTCGAGCAAATGGAAGACGCGCTACGCGATTACCCAGGGGCAGTCCTCACCGTTACACACGATCGGCGATGGCAAGAAAAAGTGCTGGCAAGAGGCAGTGTGCAAAGAGTTCATGTTGACCTCGGCGGCATAGCGAGCGTTGAATGTTGAGTGTTGAATGACTTCCGAAGGATGCCGCGTGAATTGGCAGACGGGCCCCTCACTTCCGGTGGCGTGACGTCGTTCTCAGGGGCAGTCGCCGTCTGTCTCAGGCGGAGTGCCCCTCGACTGATGTCTACCCGATATTGCTAAAGAACGCGCGAAGTGCATAGAGAGCTTGTACCGGAAGAACTCCGTTGCCGAGAACAGCGGTCTGCTGGTTTAGTGTAAGCCCATGGGGTTCAGCTGTCACCCAGCCTGTGGGAAGCCCCATCAGCCATTCGACGAACTCCGGTGCCGGGCGAGGTCCAGCCTTCTTCGTCAGGAGTTCAGGTGACGGAGCTTGGCGTCCTGTGACGCGTTCCCAGCGAGTGATGGCGTCGGCGTAGCGTCCCCATCGTCGAGCAGCGCGTCGATCAGTGAACACAGAGTCTCGGAGTCGTTGTTCTTGTTCGGTGAGCCATGCGGTCCGTGGAGGGCGAAGTCGATGATCTGGTGTGAAAGCGCGATGGTCCCACGACGCGCCTTCACCTGCTGCAGACTCTCTCCGCCTCGGGAGACGTCCGAGGCGAGCGGGGTCCGGAACAGTGCGACGGGCGAGGATGAAGACTCGGTAGCGAGGGTGCGGTGCACCGATGGCGGAAGCGGGAAGACCGATCCATTGCGCGTCATACCGGAGGTCGGCCAGGTCTCCCAGAACTGCTCCTGCTGCCCGAAGAGGTCGAGCTGCGGTTTCTCCCAGATGCCACGGGTCGCGTTCCATACCGCGAGAGGTAGCGGCTTCTGGGTTTGCATGTTCGGGGTTGCGTTGCTCATTCTTGTCTCCTTCGTTGCCTGCGCGGATTGCGTCTGCGGAGAGCAGTCCGCGGACGTTCTCAATCACAACCCACTCGGGTTGCAGTACGTCGATCGCCGCTGCCATGTGCGCCCACAAGCCGGAGCGAGTGCCGGGTTTCAGGCCGGCCATTTTCCCCACAGTCGATATGTCCTGGCAGGGAAACCCGCCGCAGAGTATGTCTATCGGTGGAACGGTACCCCAGTTGATCGCAGTGATGTCGCCGAGGTTCGGGGCATCTGGCCAGTGGTGGGAGAAGACGCGGGCGACGGGTTGGTTGATTTCGGAGAACCAGACCGTGCATGCGTCGAAGGCTTCCTCGACCGCAAGATCAAGTCCCCCGTAGCCCGAGAACAGCGATCCGAGCCGTAGCGGTGTGGTCCGGTCGGTCGGGGTCTGAGTAGCCACTGGGAAACCTCCTGTAACGGTGACTCCGGAGCTTTGCTGTTGCTCCGAGCTGGTCACTCACCAGGTGCACGAACCACCCCAGCACGCCGCCACTCAGTCGATGCCTCGCATCTCGCGCTAGCCGCCGTCGACGCGTAGCGTCTCCGACCTCTCACGGTTCGCTCGAACGGGTTGTCACGCGTCTTGCAAGCGAGGTCCGGCACCCGATTAGCCGGGTGCCGGAGGGTGTGCTGTGGGAGGGTGATGACACCTACCTCGTTCTCGAACGAAGGACGGTGTGTGGTGACAGTTTCGATGCGGGTGATGTCCGCCGGCGATGGCTACAAGTACCTGCTGCGTACGGTTGCTTCCGGGGATGGTGATCGTGACCTGTCGACCCCATTGACCCGCTACTACGCGGAGAAGGGCAGTCCGCCCGGTCGCTGGCTTGGCTCTGCCGTGGCTGCCCTTGGGGGAAGTGCGATTAAGGTGGGCGATCAGGTCACCGAGACTCAGCTTCAACTCTTGGTCGGGATGGGGCATGATCCCGTGACCGGTGACGCTCTAGGTAGTGCGTACCGGAACTATCCAGCTCCGACAGAACGCATCCAAAAACGCACTGCTGCCCTTGACTCCGGGCTCGGCCCAATGGAACGAGCAGAGGCGGTCGCTGTGATTGAGGAGGAAGAAGCGGCGAGAGGCACGCGAAGGGCTGTTGCAGGGTTCGACTTCACCTTCTCGATCCCGAAGTCCGCATCCGTGCTCTGGGCGGTATCGGATGCGGGGACGCAATCATTGATTGCGGACGCACACCATGCAGCGGTTGCAGAGATGATTGCGTTCATAGAACGCGAGGTTGCTGCAACCCGTGTCGGTGCAACCGGCCGCAACGGGGCTGTCGCGCAAGTCGACGTAACAGGACTGATTGCCACCGCATTCGATCATTACGACTCCCGTGCCGGCGATCCACACCTCCACACGCACGTCGTCATCTCGAACAAAGTGCAGACTGCGCACGACGAGAAATGGCGTTCCCTTGACGGACGCCCTCTCCACGCCGCAACAGTCGCACTATCTGAACTACACGAGGCAGTATTCGCCGACCACCTCACTCGCACCTTCGGCGTCGAGTGGGAGACCCGAGACATGGGTCGCAACCGAAACCCGGCATGGGCAATCAGCACGGTTCCAGAAGAGCTAGTGGTGGAATTTTCCTCGCGCGCTCGCCATATCGAGCAGGAGAAGAACCGACTCATTGCGGAGTACGTCGAACGGCACGGACGGCAACCGTCGCTGAGGACAATCATCAAGCTTCGCGCCCAAGCGACACTTAGCACTCGCCCAGAGAAGCAGGTTCGCTCTGTCGCTGACCTCACCACGGCCATTCCACCAGCGAGACAGTTGAACCTTCCCCATCTC